>JAISCH010000275.1 GCA_031265725.1 Propionibacteriaceae bacterium | reverse complement strand
CGATGGCGGCGGCGATCATCGTGCTGGTGTTCATCAACGCCTGGAATGCCTATTTGCTGCCGTTGGCCTTCCTGCAGAATGCTGAGCATCAGGTGGTGACGCAATTGCCACAATACTTCCGTAGCCAGTACTCCGACGACCAGACCAAACAATTGGCCGGGGCGGTGCTCACTGCGTTGCCCGAGGTCATCGCCTACATCAGCCTGCAAAAATTCTTCGAAAGAGGCATGGCGGCAGGCGCTATCAAATAATCAACTCCGGCTGGCCTGGTCCTGCGATTGTGTTGGCTGGGCGGCCCTGAACCACTGGAAAGAGAAATGACAGTAAAGGGAATCGGCATCTATTGCGCCGACGTGGCCGCTTCGGTGGCTTTCTATCAGCACTATCTCGGGGCGCGCGTCGCCGGGCAGGCCGGGGACGTCACCACTTTAGAACTCGACGGGGGTGGAGTCATCGAATTGATCCAGTTGTCCGCTGGGGACGCTGAGGCTTCGATCCCGGATTGCGACGACGGCCGGGACGGCTTTTGGCATATCGGGGTGCGGGTGAAAGATGTTGCCCCGCTTTCCGACGAATTGCACGCCGCAGGCGTCGGCTTCTTCATCGAGCCGGTCTTCAACCCGGTCGCCAAAGTCTGGTGCGCGTTCTTCTACGACCCGGATGGCACCGTCATCGAATTGGTCGGTGGGGAGCAGGAGTACAGCCAGGTTTTCGACGCCGCTGCCGCTGAACGGCGCAAGGCGGTGCCGTTGGGGGACGCGGCTCTCTTCGAGCATGTGGCTTTCACCACCGGGGATTGGCCGACCTGCCGGGCGCGTTGGGAGGCGGCTGGCTATAGCGTGATCGGCACTCTCGACCTGTCCGAGGGCGACGAGCGCGGGATGCTGCTGTACTACCTGACCGACGACAAAGGCTTGATTGTGGAGGTGTTCACCTACACCGTGGCGACCAATCCGCCGTTGAGCCCGGAGGCGCGGCGCGGCTTCGCCGGGATTCTGGCCGACCCGGACACCCAGGCCCACTTGCGGCTGTCAGCGGCCGGACAGCTCGCGGACGGCCGTACCCGTTATCTCGATGATGCCGGGTTGGCAGTTATCGACGCCGGTTAGAGCTGGACTGCTCAAGAAAGGAATGCGCTGATGCAGGATTATTCAGAGGTGCGGGGCTTCAACTATCAACTGTCCACCGGCACCTCCAGCTTGGAGAATTGGCTGTATTACTCCGCCGAACGTTTTGAATTGGAATTGCGCCGGGGGAAGACCTATTTCCCGAAATTCAACACGGTGCGGCTCTGGTTGAGTTGGGACGCCTATTTCCGCAAGCCGGAGGTTTTCAAGGCCAATTTCGAGTCGATGCTGACCATCGCTGACCGGCTCGGGCTGAAGGTCATCGCCTGCCTGTTCAATCGTTGGCACGATGTTTCCGGCTATGACAATGGCGGGGTCTATCTGGACAATTTCCTCTTCCCGCAGGAGTGGGCCTACTACGTGCCGCTCTACGAGGAATATGTGCGGGATGTGGTCGGGGTGCACAGTGGCGACCCCCGGATAATCATCTGGGATATCTGCAACGAGCCCTGGCCGTACAACGAATTCACCGATGAGATCAAGGCGGTCATTCCAGTGGAGTTGAACTGGCTCACCCGGATGCACGCCGCGATCAAGGCGGTGGACCAGGTGACCCCAATCGGGGTCAGCGTACACAACTACCTCGGCCTGGAAGGGCTGGGCTGGGTCGAGCCGCTGTCCGATGTGCTGCTGATCCATCCCTACTACATGTGTACCGCCGAAAACCTCTACGACCCGGAACGGCGGGCCAAGTATGACAAACACGTTGCTGACTACGTGGAATACGCCCGTGGCGTGGGGAAGCCGATCCTAGTCACCGAGACCTGCTGGGGTGGTGACACCGATGAGCAGCGGGCTGAGATCGTCCGTTTTACGCTGGAGACGCTGACCAAATACAAACTCGGCTTCATCCCACATGCGCTGCACTACTCGCTTTGCGCCGATCTGCACGATGAGGCGGACGGTTTTGTGGGCGAATGCCGCAATCTCGCCTTCACCAATGCTGACGGAACGCTGCGGGCAGGGCATGATATCTACAACAACTATTAGACGGCCCCACAAAGCTCTCCGCTAGCTGCGCTCGCTGCGATACTTTGCGGGGATCCCGAGAAGAACAAAACTAGGTTCAAACGGCAAAGATTGAACCACCAAATGAGGTTAGGAGAGAGCATGAAAGCCGATTTCTCTGATTTGCGCGGATTCAACTATCAGCTTTCCACTGGGACCACCAGCCTGGAGAACTGGCTCAACTACGATCCAGCGATTTATGAGCTGGAATTGCGCCGGGGCAAAGAGTACTTCCCGAACTGGAACACGATCCGGTTGTGGTTGAGTTGGGACGCTTATTTCCGCAAGCCGGAAGTCTTCAAGCAGCACTTCGAGTCGATGGTCTCCATCGCCGACCGTTTCGGATTGAAGGTCATCGCCTGCCTGTTCAATCGTTGGCACGATGTGACCGGCTTCGACAATGGCGGGGTCTATCTGGACAATTTCCTCTTCCCGCAGGAGTGGGCATATTACGTGCCGCTCTACGAGGAATATGTGAAAGACGTAGTGGGAGCGCACAGTGGCGATCCGCGCGTCATACTGTGGGATATCTGCAACGAGCCGTGGCCGTACAACGAATTCCCGGACGATGTGCTGGGGGTATGGCAGCCGGAATTTGATTGGCTCTCCAAGATGCATGACGCGATCAAGGAGGTCGATGAGGTGACGCCGGTCTGCGTCAGCGTACACAACTATTTGGGGCTGAACGGGGTGCGTTGGGTGGACCCGATTTCCGACGTGTTCTCCATCCATCCCTATTTCATGTGCAACTCGGAGAATCTTTACGACCCGGAACGGCGGGCGAGATACGACCAGCACATCGCTGACTATGCCGAGTATGCGCGCAGCGTCGGGAAGCCGATTGTGGCCACTGAGACTTGCTGGGGAGCCAATACCGACGCGGAGCGGGCTGAGATCGTCCGTTTCACGCTGGAGACGCTGACCAAGTACAACATGGGTTTCATCCCACATGCGCTGCACTATGGGATGACCGCCGACCTGCACAGTGACGACGACTCATTCATGGGCGAGACCTATCTGCCCTTCATCAACAAGGATGGCAGCCTGCGGGCTGGCCATGACGTTTACAACAACTACTAACTACTGAATAGGAAGAATAGGGAACTAGCAATGCCACTCATTCAAGTCGATCTTGACCGTAAACTCTGGCAGGCCTCGGGCAAAGAGATTTCCGCCGCCATCCAGCGCGCTCAGGTGCAGGGGTTGGAGATTCCGCCCGGCGACCTGTTCCACGTTTTCCGTCCGCACGACGAGGGCGAGATTATTTTCGATCCGACCTTTGGCGGGGTGGAGCGGCAATCGTTGCTTATCATCCGGGTGGTCTTCGTCCATGAGCATCCGGTGGTGAAGCACAAGTACGCGTTCTATGACGCACTGGTCGCGGAACTCGGCGCGCTGGGCATCAGATCGGACGACATCATGGTCTGCGTCACCGAGAACACTTATGAGGACTGGTACGCCGGTTTCGTGAACTGACCGATGGAATTCTCTGCCTGTATCGAGTGGCTGTTCGCTGAATGCGGCGAACAGCTCACCGAGCGTATCGCCCCCGCTGCTGCCGCCGGTTTCAGCGCCGTTGAATTCTGGAATTGGCGCGGGCGGGACTTGGCGGCGATCCGGGCCGAGGCCATAAGCTGCGGAGTCGAAATCGCCGGTATCTGCGTCGAGCCGCATGGGCAATTGACCGATCCCAATCGGCAGGGCGAATTCTTGGCCAGCTTGGCCGAGTCAATCGAGGCGGCCAGCGCGCTGGGGGCGGGGTTCGTCATCGTGCAGACCGGGCAGCGCCGTCCGGGAGTGTCCGGGGCCGAGCAGACTGAGGCAGTGGTCCAGGCGCTCAAGCGGGCCGCGCAGTTGGCTGAAGGTCAGCCGGTGGCGTTGCTGCTGGAAGCGCTGAACAGCAAGATCGACCATCCGGGCTATTTTCTCGACGACACGGCTGCGGCTGCCACCATCGTCCGGGCGGTTGGGCATCCCCGGTTGGGGCTGCTCTATGACCGCTACCATGCTGCGGTGATGGGTGAGGAAATCGGCTATGGGATAGCGGACGCGCTGGATTTGGTGAAGCATGTGCATATTGCCGATCTGCCCGGTCGCGGCGAGCCGGGGAGCGGGACTATTGACTGGAAGGCTGAAATGCAGTGGTTCGCAGATCATTTGCCTGATGTGCGGATAGGTTGTGAATATCAACCCACTATTGCCACTGGGCAAAGCCTTTCGCTATTGGCTCCCTGGTTGGAGTCCGATAAATAAGCTATGGATAAAGGAGAAAGAAATAATGGCTGACAATGAGCAGTTGATGTGGGCAAGCGTTTTGGAAAGCGCTAAGAATGTGGTGCTCAAGGAAGTTCCAGTGCCGGAAATCGGCCCGGATCAGGTGCTGGTGCAGATCGCCGCAGTCGGGGTCTGCGGGTCGGACGTCCACTACTACCTGGATGGCCGGATCGGTGACTTCATCGTGGAGCAGCCGATGATCCTGGGCCATGAGGCCTCCGGCACCATCGTCAAGGTTGGTGCGAACGTCCCAGCGGAACGGATCGGGCAGCGGGTCAGCATCGAGCCGCAGCACATCTGCCGGGTCTGCCCGCAGTGCAAGGCCGGGCGGTACAACCTGTGCGAACAGATCGAGTTCTACGCCACCCCGCCGATCGACGGCGCTTTTGCCGACTACGCGCCGATTGACGCCGACTTCGCCCACCCGATCCCCGACTCGTTGTCCTTCGAGGCCGCCGCGCTCTGTGAGCCGTTGAGCGTGGGCATCTGGTCCAATCTGAAGGCCGGGACGAAGCCTGGCTCCCGGTTGCTGATCGCCGGTGGTGGCCCCATCGGCATCATCATCGCGCAGACCGCCAAGGCTTTCGGGGCCGACGAGGTGATCATCTCCGACATCCTCCCCGGTCGCCGTGACTTGGCGCTCA
>JAISCH010000231.1 GCA_031265725.1 Propionibacteriaceae bacterium | reverse complement strand
CGCTCGTTGGCGCTAGACAGGGCGCTGACGCTCGTTCGCGACGGCGCGCGGCGGACAAAGCTGATCAACGGACTGTGCGATGTGGTCGGCAAGGTCAACGCCGGTGAGGCGGCGCGCCTGGTCCTCGCGTCGCGCAGGATGACCGACCTCTACCACCTGGCGCGCAATGTGCCCGGCGTGCCCGACTCCTTCGACTTGGTGAACGGCGTCCAGGTGATGGGCGACCGCTTGCTCGGGCTGCTGCCGGACGGGGCATGGGCCGCGGACGAGTTTCCGACGCTGGCAGTGGACGATGTCGAGATCACCGGAGCAACGATGGATCGGCTGGTCGACCAATGTGTGCGTGTTGTCGGCTCGCCGGATAAGGTGGAGAGACATCCGTTCCTTACCATTATCGACAATAGCGCGAACAAGAAGGCTATCGCGAACCTCCACCGCGGATTTGCCCGGACGTTTGGCCAGCATGTGGTTCCCTATGCCACTGATTTTGTGATGTCCAAGGAATTCAAGCTCGCTCCAGGCGAGATGTTGAGTCTCCTTGAGGATAGGGAGTGGAGGGCGGTCGACGTCACCGGAGCTCATGCCGCTGACATGCAGGTTTGGTCCTGCTCGCTGTTCCCGGTCGGTGATCTGCGCCGTCGTTTCCTGGAGGAACTCGGGGAGGCCAGCAAACTGGTCCAAGTGGTCAAGATCCGTTTGTTCTTCGCGGGCACACTCGACAAATACACAGCTCGCGTAGTACCGATGGTCCTGACTCGCGGACTGCCGGCCGCCGGTTTAGCGCAATGGCTTAAGAATCGGCACCTGGCCGAGGGGCGGGAAAGCGATCCGCAGGCGTTGATCTCGGCAGCCACACTGGTGTCCATGGTCTTGTCTTCGGGACTCTTCAAGCACTTTGCCGCACACGTCGCGGACAAGGGGATGCTCAGCGGAAGGCGCAGGCCGGCGATCAAGCAGGACTGGGAGTTTGTCGAACTAGCGGCCGGCAGCGAATTCGCCGAGGTAGTGAAGCGCCGCGACATCTCTGGTTTGAAGTGCCTCACCCAAGGAACGGATGAGGGCTGGCTTGAGAAAGCCCCAGCCGCGGGCGGTGGGCCCGGAGACTTGTTCCTTTGGCCTAGGGAGCCTCGACGGAGATCGAAGCCAGACCGGGGGGGGCACTATGTCCACCTTGGGGATGATGCTGTTAAGCCTGTGCTGACAGCGATAGGTAAACAGGCAGCCAGCGCTAAGAAGGATCAGTCCGAGGACCCCGGCCTGTCACTGGTGGGACTCGCAGATGCGGTCTCCGGTTCGGTCGGGGCGACATCGGCAACGTTGGATGTCTTGAACGACAACGGATCTGCTGTCGCGAAGAACAGACAGCCGATGGAGGGCGAGGCCGTGGAGCGTCGGGTTCTTGCGGCCGAGGTTGTCACCCGGTACCAAGACTTTCCAATGTGCCAAGGCGGCGGCAGGCTGACCGTCGGACTGACCACCGATGAAGCCGCCAGACACACTTCAGACGATAGCCCGACATAGGCTCTCCGGATACCCCGACCCTGACTTCATGGCCCCGAAATCTCCCGCCCGCGCCGCTGCCTCGCAGAAGAAGGTCAAGAGTGCAATCACTGACCTGATCGCGCGCGCCGCTGGCCGCCTCGCTGCCTACTGCTGCGGGCAAGAGGAGCAGAAGGGGGCTGAGGCCGAGAGTTTCGAGCGCGAGGCGGCTGAGGCCATCAATAGACTAAGAGAACTTTTCGAGTCCATGCCAGAGCTGGGTAGGAAGTACACCCTTCAATGGTATGCCGGCAAGGAGATTCGTACCCTGATCGCGTTTTTCACACTTGCCGATGTGGTGGGAATTCACGGGAAAGGCGAAGATGGAAAATGGCGTGAAGAACTGACATGGCGATCCAGGCTGACCGAAGGACTGGACAGTAATGAACTCAAAGAGTTATGTCAGTGGTTTCAGCCGGCAAAGAGCGACGACATGATAAAGCGGGTCTTGCCGGACCTGGCTTTTGATGTGTTGGATGCATTTGATAAGATGCGTGGTATTTCGGTGGCTGATGTTGCCACGGTTCCAGTGAACTCATTTGCGAATAGTATACGCGAGATCTGCGCGCATTACGATGTCAAGCCAAGAATGTCGCACTCCGTTAGTGTCTTGACCGAAGCGGAAGTCGCCACAGTGTTGGGTCGGTCGGCTGTTACCGTACGTGGAATGGCCAGACGGGGAAAGATTGTTGCGGTAGCGGCCTGGACCGGTGAGCGAGTCTACCCGGCGTTCCAGTTCCACGGACAAGTGATCTGTCCAATCGTCACCAAGGTGTTGAAGGATATCGCGGGTCCGCAGGAGCACGTTGCAGGAGCCGAGGCGGGACGCCCTAGGAAGAAGAACGTGGGTCTTCACGGCTGGGAATTGGCGTTATTTCTTCATAATCATCTTGGGTCAAGCGAGCACTTGAGGGAGTGCCCAGACCACTATGTTGACGACGCCGGTACTATTGAAGAGCTTTTGACCGGCATGAACCTTTGGCTGCCCCACCTGCGCGCCAGGCGAACCCGGGCACTTGATGGCATTTGTAGTGCCGACGGCGGACGAGACGCGAAGACAACAATTGGGAAGGGGAAATTGTTGCATCGCGTGACAGAAACGAAATAGGAACCCTTCTTCTTCAGCACCTACGATGACTCGGAGTCTAGCCTTTCCGTCGGTGTAGGGCGTCTGCATCTTCCCAAATCGGGAGGGGTTGGGACGTGGTACATGGCAGACAGGGCCATGGGCGCATGGCGGGAGGTGCTGGACCAGTTCCCCGTGCTGACCCTGAACGCCATCCTTGGCCGGGTGCGGCACGAACTCGTGTCGAATGGCCCAATCGGCAACATCGTCCTAGCCACCGGAGGCCGCGCGGCCCTGACTAATGCCAGGCGCCGGATCGACACCCTCGCTGTCGCGATGCGGGCCAAAGAGGCGAATTACGCCGGGATCAAGTACTGCCTGAACAAGGAGCGTACCGCGAACGGTTTCGCGCTCTTCGGACCAGAAGGCAAGAAGAATGAGGGGGATGACTGCGTCGCGTCGTGGACCTGGAAGGCCACGATCCCGGCCCTGCAAGACGAGCACCTTTTGGAAATGCTGCGGTGGCGGGAGCGGAACGACCCGGCGTTTCCTGTGGTCTACCGGTGCTTCCCACCTAGTGTTTCGTAACCGGCCGCTCCGGTAGCCTGGGGCGCCGGGGTTAGCGTCCAGACCAGGCGAGGCCTGCAGGCGGAAGGAGAATGCCATGCCAGCGATTGTGGTGGTCGGCGCCCAGTGGG
>JAISCH010000099.1 GCA_031265725.1 Propionibacteriaceae bacterium | reverse complement strand
GGGCTCCGGCAAGGGCTCCCCGGAATGGTGGGTCGCCAATATCAAGCCGGGCCGGATCCTCTTCGAGGTGGCCGGTGTGGGCGAGGACGTGGCCCGCGAGGCCATGCGGCTGGCCATTCACAAGCTGCCTTTCAAAGCACGTTTCATCAAGAGGGAAGTGGGTGACATCTGATGGCGAAACTATCTGCCAACGAGTTGCGTGGGCTGTCCCGCGATGAGCTGAACGTCAAGGTGGCCCAACTGAAAGAAGAATTGTTCGGGCTGCGCTTCGCCGCTGCCACTGGTCAGTTGGACACCCACGGTAGGCTGCGCGAGGCGCGCAAGGACATCGCCCGGGTTTACACAGTGCTGCAAGAGCTAAATCTCGGCATTATCGCCGATTCGGATGAGGACAAGTGATTGAGATGAGTGAGCAGGCACTTACCCGAAGCTCCCGCAAGGTCCGCGAGGGCGTTGTGGTCAGCGACAAGATGGACAAGACCGTGGTGGTCGTGGTGGAGAGCCGGGTGAAGCATCCGCTCTACGGCAAGGTGATGACCAAATCGCAGCGTTTGAACGTCCACGACGAGGAGAACTCCGCTGGCGTCGGTGACCGGGTACGGGTGATGGAGACTCGCCCGCTGTCGGCCACTAAGCGTTGGCGGCTGGTGGAGATCGTCGAGAAGGCTAAGTGAGGAAGCGATGATCCAACAAGAGACCAGGCTCAAGGTCGCCGACAACACCGGTGCCAAAGAGCTGTTGTGCATCCGGGTGCTGGGTGGCTCCAAGCGGCGCTACGCGGGCTTGGGCGACAAGATCGTCGCCACCGTGAAGGACGCGATTCCGGGCGGGGGAGTGAAGAAGGGCGAAGTTGCAGGCGGTCATCGTCCGCACGGCCAAGTCCACTCGTCGCGCCGATGGGTCGTACATCAAGTTCGATGAGAACGCCGCCGTGCTGCTGAAGCCGGACGGGGAGCCGCGCGGCACCCGTATCTTCGGCCCGGTCGGGCGTGAACTCCGCGAGAAGCGCTACATGCGTATCATCTCGCTGGCACCGGAGGTGATCTGATGGCTAAGACGCTGCATGTGAAGAAGGGTGACCGGGTGATGGTCATCGCTGGCAAGGACAAGGGCGCGAAGGGAGAGATAATCTCCGTCGACCCGCAGAACGGACGGGTGGTCGTCCAGGGCGTCAACCTGGTCAAGAAGCACCGCAAGGACAAGCCGAATCAGCAGACCCGGCAGAACACCCCAGGCGGGATCATCACCGCCGAGGCGCCGATCTCGGCTTCCAATGTGCAACTGCTGGTGCGGGTCGACCGGAAAGAGGTAGTGACCCGGGTCGGCTACACGCGCGAGGAAGTGAAGAAGACCCGTCCCGACGGGACCACTTACACCACTACTCGCAGTGTTCGCATCGCCCGCAAGACCGGGAAGGAAATTTGATGGCTGACCAGAAACCTGAGACCAAGACACCGCCTCGGTTGAAGCTGCGTTACCGCAGTGAGATCGTCCCGGCGCTGTATAAGGAATTCGGCTACGACAATGTCATGCAGATCCCAGGCCTGACCAAGATCGTGGTGAATATGGGTGTCGGCGAGGCTGCCCGCGACTCCAAGGTGATCGACTCCGCAGTGCGCGACCTCACCCAGATCACCGGGCAGAAGCCGACGATCACCAAGGCCCGCAAGTCCATCGCCCAGTTCAAACTGCGCGAGGGAATGCAGATCGGCGCGCATGTGACGCTGCGCGGGGACCGGATGTGGGAGTTCGCTGACCGGCTGCTCACGCTGGCGCTGCCGCGTATCCGTGACTTCCGCGGCCTATCCGGGCGCCAATTCGACGGTCGGGGCAACTACACCTTCGGTCTCACCGAGCAAGTCATGTTCCATGAGATCGACCAGGACAAGATCGACAAACTGCGCGGTATGGACGTCACTTTCGTCACCACCGCGAAGAATGACGATGAGGGCCGCGCACTGCTCAAAGCGCTCGGTTTCCCATTCAAGGCACCGGAGAACGAGGTCGACAGAAATGCCGACAAGCGTCGTCGTCCGAAGTTCGTTGGCAAGAAGAAGAAGTGAGTTAGATGGCAAAGACAGCGCTGAAAGTCAAGCAGTCCCGCAAACCGAAGTTCGCCGTTAGGGCCTACACCCGCTGCAATCGCTGCGGGCGGCCGAAGTCGGTGTATCGCAAGTTCGGCTTGTGCCGTATCTGTGTCCGTGAATTGGCCCACAAAGGCGAATTGCCCGGTGTGACCAAGTCGAGCTGGTGAACCAGTTATCCTTCAGCTTCAAACGACAACCAAGGAAGGTCCCGGTCGCCGGGAAACCCCTTGGAGAAAGAAATAAAAAGTCATGACAATGACAGATCCAATCGCAGACATGTTGACTCGTCTGCGTAACGCCAACCAGGCGTACCATGACACCACATCGATGCCCCATTCCAATATCAAGGTCAGCATCGCTGAGATCTTGAAGGCCCAGGGTTATATCGCTGATTTCGAGGTGGCTGAGCCGAAGGCCGGAGAGGTCGGCAAGACTTTGACTGTCAAGTTGAAGTACGGGTCCAACCGCGAGCGTTCCATCGCCGGTCTGCGCCGGATTTCCAAGCCCGGCCTGCGGGTGTACGCGAAGTCCACCGCGCTGCCGAAAGTGCTCGGTGGCCTGGGCGTGGCGATCATCTCAACCTCGCAAGGTCTGTTGACCGACAAAGAGGCCAAGTCCAAGTCCGTGGGCGGCGAAGTGCTCGCCTACGTGTGGTGAAAGGAGTTTGTTATGTCGCGTATTGGCAGGCTCCCAATTGCCATCCCGGCCGGAGTTGAGGTTTCCCTCGACGGCCAGAACGTAAGTGTAAAAGGCCCCAAGGGGTCGCTCAGCCATATCGTCGCCGAGCCGATCAGGGTGGCCAAGAACGATGTCGGCCAGTTGGAGGTCACTCGTCCCAACGACGAGCGGCGGAACCGTTCGCTGCACGGCCTGACCAGGACGTTGGTGGACAATATGATCATCGGCGTGACGGCGGGCTACGAGAAGAAGCTGGAGATCGTCGGCGTCGGCTACCGGGTTATCTTCAAGACCCCGCAGCAGCTTGAATTCGCGTTGGGCTTCTCCCATCCGGTGATCGTGGACGCGCCGGAGGGCATCACCTTCACGGTCGAGTCGAATACCCGGTTCTCGGTGAGCGGCATCAACAAGCAGCAGGTTGGCGAGGTGGCCGCGAATATCCGCAAAATCCGCAAACCTGAGCCGTACAAGGGTAAAGGTGTGCGCTACTCAGGTGAGCGAGTACGCCGCAAGGCTGGAAAGGCTGGTAAGTGATGGCTATCTCACTGCGAGTTGGCAAGAGACTCACCGATCGCACCGCTGCCAAGGTGCGTCGGCAGAACCGGGTCCGCAAGATCGTCAAAGGCACTCCGGAGCGTCCGCGCTTGGTCGTCACCAGGTCGTCGCGGCATATCGTGGCGCAGGTCGTCGACGACACTCGCGGCTTCACCCTGGCCTCCGCCTCTTCGATGGAGGCCGAAGTGGCCGCGCTGAGTGGCGACAAGTCGGCCAAGGCCAAGCAGGTGGGCAAGTTGGTCGCCGACCGGGCCAAGGCCGCAGGCGTCGACACGGTGGTGTTCGACCGGGCTGGCAACAAATATCACGGACGTATAGCGGCGTTGGCTGACAGCGCCCGCGAAGCCGGACTCGGATTCTGAGGCGGAGGAAAGGTAAGCAATGAACGGAACTGCGCGTCAAGGTCGCGGCGAGGGACGAGGCTCGGGAGAGCGTCGGGGCCGCGAGGACCGGCGTAACCGCGACCAGACTCCGGAGAAGGAGAAGAGCCAGTATTTGGAGCGGGTCGTCTCGATCAACCGCGTCGCCAAAGTCGTCCAGGGCGGTCGGCGTTTCAGCTTTACCGCGCTGGTCGTGGTGGGTGACGGCAACGGCCTGGTCGGCGTCGGCTATGGCAAGGCCAAAGAGGTTCCCGCCGCGATAGCGAAAGGCGTCGAGGAGGCGAAGAAGCACTTCTTCAAGGTGCCGCGCATCCAGGGCACCATCCCGCATCCGGTGCAGGGCGAGCGCGCCGCTGGCGTCGTCATGTTGCGCCCGGCATCGCCAGGCACCGGCGTCATCGCTGGTGGCTCGGCGCGGGCCGTGCTGGAGTGCGCCGGTGTGCATGATGTGCTGGCCAAGTCGCTCGGCTCTGACAACGCGATCAACGTCGTCCATGCCACGGTGGCGGCACTGCGCAGCCTGGAGGAGCCGGAAGCTGTCGCTCGGCGGCGCGGGCTGCAGGTTGAGGATGTCACCCCGGCCGCGATCCTGCGCGCTCGTAAGGAGGCGAATGCCTGATGGCGAAAACAGTGGCTAAGACGATCAAAGTCAAGCAAGTCAAGTCCGGTATCGGCGGCAATCCAGGCCAGCGCGACACGTTGCGCGCGCTTGGGCTGAAGCGGATCGGGCAGGTTGTGGAGAAGGCCGACCGTCCGGAGATCCGGGGCATGGTCGCCGCCATCCCGCATCTGGTGACGATCATCGAGGAGAGTGAGTGAGATGGCGTTGAAGTTGCATCATCTGCGCCCAGCGCCAGGTGCGCACACGAAGAAGACCCGGGTGGGTCGCGGTGAGGCGTCGAAGGGCAAGACGGCCGGACGCGGCACCAAAGGCTCCGGCGCGCGCAAAAATGTCCCGCAGAACTTTGAGGGTGGGCAGATGCCATTGCATATGCGGCTGCCTAAATTGCGCGGTTTCAAGAATCCATTCCGGGTGGAATACCAAGTGGTCAATGTGGCCCGTATCGGGGAGCTTTTCCCCGATGGGGGAGCCGTCACCCCGGATGATTTAGTCGCCAAGGGCGCTGTCCGGGCTGGGAACCTGATCAAGGTGCTCGGCAACGGGGAGATCGGTGTCGCGGTACAAGTCACCGCGAATGCCTTCTCCGCCTCCGCAAAAGCCAAAATCGAACAAGCGGGTGGCTCAGTAAACGACCTGTGATCCAGTTCAGAGTGTTGAGGGGCTAGCTTCGGCGGGCCCCTTTCGCTTTTTCGGTAATGATTTATTGATCTTTCAATACAAAGAATCCCCAATTCATTTGAATGCTGCGATAATATCCCCAGTTCTGTCGCAACGCTAGGGGAACAGCATGTCGAGAAGTGGTGTCATAGCAGCCACCGCAGTATTGGGATTGATTGCGTCGTTATTCGCCGGATCGCCTGCGGTCGCGGTGGCGGATGATTTGGCAGTCAACCATAATGACAAGACATCGGTGAGCAGCGCCTATCTGGAAGTTTTGCAGCCAGCCAAGGAGGTGCCGATAGGTTGGACCGGCTCGAAGAGCCCTTGTCTGGCGGGCGCGCCATCGGCGGCGGCCCAGCAGGCCACCTTGACCGCAGTCAACTGGTTCCGTAATTTCGCTGGACTCGACTCGGTGGTCGAGGACGCCGCTTGGTCGGCGCAGG
>JAISCH010000259.1 GCA_031265725.1 Propionibacteriaceae bacterium | reverse complement strand
GCGCGGCGGCAATTTCTGCCGGATCACCCCCCGGATCGTCGAGGCTGGTCTAGTACTGGGCTTTGGCCCCAGGATCAACCTCGACCAACTGCGCGTACGAGTCCTCCAGCAGCGGCAATAGGTCGGTCAGGGTGGCCATCCTGGCGGCGACCAATTCCGCGCCGAAACCGGCCAGCGAGTCGTCCCAGACCTGCAGGGTGATCTCGGCCTCGTCACTCAACCGGCGCTGCCCGGCCAGCGATTTCAACAGTGCCGAACGCTGCCGCAGCACCCGGTCGTACTCGGCCCTGACCGAAGCTATTCGCGGCCACCGGGTAGTGGCCAACTCGTCCAGAAAATGACGCCGGTCAGCCGGGTCCCCTTTGACGATAGCCAAATCCTCCGGTGCGAAGATGACCACCCGCAGCGAGCCGAGCACATCGCGGACCCGGCGCAACGGCGAACGGTTGATGCTGGCCTTGTTGGCTTTGCCAAGCTGCAATTCCACTTCAGCCAACAGTTGCCGGGAGTCGTCCAGCCCGGCTTGAATCTTGGCCCGGACCAGCGCCCGTTCCGCGCCGGAACGGATCAGCGGGGCGTCGGTGGCCACCCGGTGCGAGCCAAGAGTGGCCAGATAGACCAATGCCTCCAACAGATTCGTCTTGCCCTGCCCGTTTGCGCCAAGGAAGACGGAGACACCGGGCTGCAACTCAATGTCGGCGTGCTGGTAGCAACGAAAATCGGCCAGTTGCAGATGGGTGACGAACACTTAGCTGATCGGGGCTAGCCAGTCGCCCAGCTCAAGCCGGTAGCCGCATCAGCATGATGACGTGGCGGTAGTCGAGGGCCGGATCACCGGCTATGTCGGACAGGCCAGTCAGCAGGCACGGCTTACCCGGAGCGGTAAAAGCGAAGTTCACATACGGGGCGTCGATCACATTCAGCGCGTCGGCCAGATAGTGAGTGTTGAAACCAGCGGCGTTGATCGTCAGCCCGGTGCCGGTGACATCCTCCACCACGGCCTCTAGCACCTCGACGGCCTTGGCCTGGTCCCCGGTGGCCGCCTCCAAAGTGACGGCCTCCTCACTGATCAGCATCCGCAACGGCGTGTTGCGCTCGGCCACCAAGCCGACCCGCTTCACGGCGGCCACCAATTCGGTGGTGCTCACCCGGACTGTGGCGGTGGCCTGAATATCCATGATGTGCCGGAGCTTGGGGAATTCCCCGTCCAACAAGCGTGTGGTGATCTGCCGAGTGCCAGCCGGGCCGCTGCCCTCGAAACCGATCAAGCCCTCGCCACCAGCGGCTCCGGCCTGGGCCAGGCTGATGGTAACTTGCTCACTGGTCAACAGCGACTTGGCCGTCGCATCCAGCACTCTGGCCGGGACCAGAGCGGCGGCCTCAATGTCGGCATTCGGGGTCCAAGACAATTCTTTCAACGCCATCCGGTAACGGTCGGTGGCCAGCAACGCCAGCGAACCGCCAGAGATCTCGACTCGCACGCCAGTGAAGACTGGGAGCAATTCGTCCCGGCCTGCAGCAGCCACCACTTGCGCCACAGCTTCGGCGAAAGCGGCCGACTCGATCACGCCAGTGGCCTCCGGCATCTCCGGGAGCGCCGGGTAATCCTCCACCGGGAGCGTCTGCAGGGTGAATTTGGCATTCCCGCAGGTCAGCGACATGGCGCTCTCATCGGTGACGATATCCACTGGCTTGGCCGGCAGCGACCGGGAAATATCAGCCAACAGGCGTCCGGAGACCAACACCTCGCCCTCGGCTTCCACCACCGCTGGCACTGTCACCTGGGCCGAGGTCTCGAAGTCAAAGCTGGACATAACCACTTGGTCGCCCTTTGCCACCACTCGCAAACCAGCCAGGATCGGCACGCTGGGCCTGGTCGGCAAACTCCTCGCCGCCCACTGCACAGCTTCCGCCAATACATCGCGCTCTAACTGTATTCTCACCGTTGACTCCCTTCGGCCTGTTGAGCATCATATCCGTAGTGACAGACCTTTGGCATCGCTGAGGGGATCGTACCGCTTTGTGGTTTCAGATCACGGGTGTCTAGATGGCTGGAGAAGGGGTGCAGAATTGCGAAGTTGTGCATGGGTCTGCTTAAAAGAACTTCTGGATAGTTATTACTCGTAGTAGTAGTAACGGCTGTGAATTCGGTGGAAAGAGTGACCAAGGAGTAGCCATGAGGCGTGTCGGCCTGTGGATGAGGCTGTGGATAACAGCGAATGACACGGGGAGTATTTGTGGCCGACACCAGCGTCCGGCAAGCAATTAACAGGTTCGGCGGGTTATGCACAGCAGTTGTGCACAGGAAGTCCACCACAACTGGGCATGGCGGGTCAGGCGTCAACGCTGCCGACGGATGCGGTTGGTGATCTCGGTCACCTGGTTATACACCGAGCGCTGCTCCGGGAGCAGCGAGCTGATCTTGCGAACCGCGTGTAGCACGGTGGTGTGGTCCTTGCCGCCGAACAGCTCTCCGATCTTCGGCAGGGACAGGTCGGTCAACTCACGGCACAGGTACATGGCGATCTGCCGGGCGGTGACCACATTGCTCGCCCGCGACGGGCCGCAGAGGTCGTCCACGCTGACGTTGTAGTAGTCAGCGACTTTGCCGATTATCAGCGCCGCTGAGATTTGCACATCGCCGCCCTCGGGGATCAGGTCTTTCAGCACCGCCTCGGCTAGTCCGAGGTCCACCTCTTTGCCGTTGAGGGTGGCGAAGGCGGTGATCCGGATCAGCGCGCCC
The DNA here is from genome assembly GCA_031265725.1 of Propionibacteriaceae bacterium. Classification (GTDB taxonomy): domain Bacteria; phylum Actinomycetota; class Actinomycetes; order Propionibacteriales; family Propionibacteriaceae; genus Propionicimonas. Next base: position 1,070 of record JAISCH010000259.1, on the reverse strand, counting down.
TCTAATTCGCGGATATTGGTGGTCATCCGGCTGGCGATGAATTCCAGCACGTCCGAGGCGGCGGTGAGCCTTTCCGCTGCGGCTTTTTTGCGCAGGATAGCGATCCGGGTCTCCAGGCTGGGCGGCTGGATATCAGTCATTAATCCCCATTCGAAGCGGGAGCGCAGCCTGGGCTCCAGAGCCTCCAGCGAGCGCGGCGGCCGGTCCGAGGTGAGCACGATCTGCTTCTGCGCGGTGTGCAGGGCGTTGAAAGTGTGGAAGAACTCCTCCTGGGTCTGGATGCGCTGCTCCAGGAATTGAATGTCGTCCATCAGCAGCACGTCAACGTTGTCGCGGTAGGTGCGGCGGAATTCGGCGGTGCGGTTCTCCGAGATGGCGTTGATGAAGTCGTTCAGGAATTCCTCGGTGGAGACGTACTTCACCCGAATAGCGGAGTAGTAGCTGCGGATGTAGTGGCCGATGGCGTGCAACAAGTGGGTCTTGCCCAGCCCGGACTCCCCGTAGATCATCAGTGGGTTGTACGACTTCCCTGGGCTCTCCGCGACGGCGATGGCGGCCGCGTGGGCGAAGCGGTTGGACTCACCGATGACGAAGGCGTCGAAAGTGTATTTCGGGTTGAGCCGGTCGTTCTGGTCCAACTGGACCGGGGCGGCGTCCGGTGGGGCCGGTGTCGGCGGCGGTTCGACAATTTGGAACGGCGAACTGGTTTCCAGGCCGGGGTCGATAGTGGTGGCGAGGCTGATCGGGCGCTGGAAGTAATTCGTCAGCAGCGATTCCAATTCGCTGCGAATCCGGGACTCCACCCGGTCCCGGGTGAATTCGTTCGGGACCGCCAGGATCACCAAGGAGTCGTGCATTGCCACCGGCTTGGTGGCGCTGAGCCAGCCACGGGTAGCGGAATCAGTCAAGGACAGGACGTGCTGCCAAGATTCGGTGAGGAAGTTGTCGGTGTCGGTATCTTCGGCGATTGTCATCGTCTCCTTGGCGCTCCTTTCCCGTCCTCATGAATGCTGTTTCCACATGTTATCCACAGTTGTGCACAACGCTGTCTCCCGAAGCATGATGGAAAA
>JAISCH010000055.1 GCA_031265725.1 Propionibacteriaceae bacterium | reverse complement strand
AACGCGGCTTCTGCGTCTTCCAGCAGCTTGCCCACCAATTGCGGTACTTCATAGCGTTCCTGGCCCCTCGACAGGATCGCCTTCAGCGTGCCGCCGCGTTCAATGGGCTCATTCTTGCTGGGTATGGTCATAATCACCAGGCCCGCTGGAATGTCTTCGGAATACTCGTTCGTAAAGCTGATTTTTATCCCGGTCTTCGCCGCCAATGTCTCAGCCTTGGTCTGGCTGAGATTGATGAAATCAGGGACTTCCACGAACCGGCCCTTGAATAGGTACCAGCCGGTGAAGCCCAGCAGTATCGCCAGGATCAGCAGGATCAGGAAGATCGTCAAACCGGTGCGGCGACGTTTGTGCTGCTTGGCTATCAGCGGCTTCGCGGTCTCCATCGCCGCCAGTTGGGTGGTCTGCTGCGGGGATGGGTCGCCGGGGATGCCCACATTGGTGATGGGGATGGTGGCGGTGTTTTTGAACGGGTCGTCGTCCAGCAGCGGCACCGGCACGGTGAGTTGGTCGATGGGATCGACGGTGTTGTTCAGCACCAGCGCGGTCAACGCCGGATCGTTGGCTCGGCCCGCCGCCAGCGCAGTCCGGGCTTTGAGCAGGTAGTCCAGCAGCACTGCGGCGTCGTGGGGGCGGGCTTCGACTTCTCGGTTCATGCAACTCAGCACGATCGCGTCCAGATAGTCGGGCACCGCTTGGGCCGGGACTACTTCAGAGGGCGGTTTGATGTCATTGTGGACATGGGAGTAGGCGACTTGGATCGGGTTTTCCCCGGTGTGGGGTTTTTTGCCGGTGAGCAATTCATAGAGGATGACGCCGAGCGCGTACACGTCCGCACGGGTGTCGGCCTTGCCATTGGTCACTAGCTCGGGGGCCAGGTACGACACCGACCCGATCACGGTCCCAGCCGAGGTCACCGTGTTGGAAGTCACCGCCCGGGCCAGGCCGAAATCAGCCACTTTGACTTGGTTGCGGAAGGAGATCAGCACATTCTCCGGCTTGAGGTCGCGGTGCATGATGCCCTTGTCGTGGGCGGCCGCCACCGCGCTGGCCACTGGGATCAGTAGATCCAGGGCGCGGCCCGCCGCCATCGGGGCCTCTCGGACGATCACTTTGCGCAGGGTCTCGCCCTGCACGTACTCCATGACGATATAGGGACGGCCACGGTCCATGCCCTGATCGAAGACCGAGACCACATTGGGGTGAATCAGCCCAGCCGCAGCGCGTGCCTCGCGGTCGAAACGGGCGACGAATTCCGCGTCACCGCCCAACGAGTCATGCATGACTTTCACGGCGACTCGGCGGGTCAGCCGGGTGTCAGTGGCCAAATAGACGGTGGCCATGCCGCCACGGTCCAACTTGCTGGTGATCTCATAGCGACCGTCCAGCACTCGCCCCACTAGGGGATCAGACTCATTCTCGGTCGCCACTAGAACACTCCGGACATAGTTGGGGAAGGATGCCCACACCTAAGCTGTAATTCTAAGGCCTGGCACAAGGATGGTTTTCCCGGCGCGCCGGAAGCACTAACCTTTAGTGGTGACCGTCATGCATGGCATTGGCACCCGGTTGCGTGCCACCAGACTCATGCTAACCACGGGCTTGGAGTTGCCCGCAGCCTTGCCTGAGCTGGTCGCGGCCGGGGTGCAGATGGTCGCTATCGCTGATCAGGACAGCAGTGACGAAGAACTCAGCCGGGCGCTCAGCACGCTTCGGCGCAGTGTCCCGCCAGGACGAGTGCTGCTCGGCGTGTGCGACCGTCCGGGAGTGCTGGACGCGGCCGATTTCTTGCACCTAACGGCCTTTCCGGGAAGTGGTGCGGCCTGGCCGATTTCTGCTGGTGTGGTAGCGAGTGGCGCGATCCGCGCCACCGAGAGCCGACCGGTGGAAGCTCCACTCCCGCTCGGAACGCTGCTGGGTTGCACCTGTGAATCCCAGGCTGAATTTGACGCCGCGCTCGTCCGGACCGATCTCGACTATCTCTGTCTCGGGCCAGTCACCGCACTCGACCTCATCCGCCACGCCTGCCAACGTGCCCCGCAGTCCACTGCCGGGGCCAAGGTCTGGTTCGCCGCTGGCGGGGTAAATCAGGCCAACTCCGGGCAGCTTGTCAGGCTGGGGGTGCGTCGTCTCGCCGTTTCCCAGGCTATCACCGAGGCAAACGATCCACTGGCCGCCGCCTCCGGTTTGAGCGAAGTCTTGCGAGCAGCCTGGGAATCGGACCCGAAGACGGACATTATCTCGTATCAGTGATCGCGGTTGACGGCGGCATAGGCCGATTCGGCCAGTGCGTTCGCCGCTGGCGGCCGGATCGACGGCTCGCGGCGGACCGCCCGGATTGCGCTGTCCAGGGCGTCATCTATCTCGCCCTCGGCGGCCTCCAGCGCGCCACAAGTCCTGATGATCTCCCGGAGCGCCTCAATGTCCACATCGTTCAGGTCGGCGCGGCCCAGGCTGGCGGCGAGCTGTGCCGCCTGCTCAGCGGTGCTTAACCGCATGGCCAGCGCGACCAGCACGGTCAGCTTGCCCTCGCGGAGGTCGTCCCCGGCTGGTTTGCCGGTCAGCTT
>JAISCH010000301.1 GCA_031265725.1 Propionibacteriaceae bacterium | reverse complement strand
GCTGCTGACTGACTGGGGGCCGACCAACACCGGCTGGTTCCGCTCCGGATCAGCGCACAAGGCCAACACTCTGCAGCAATTGATCGAGGACCTTCCCGGCATCAGTTGGGTGCTGGTCGGGGACGATGGCCAGCACGATCTGGACATCTACTCCACTTTCGCTGAGGTCGCCCCCCGTTATGTCCGGGCCATCGCCATCCGCAGGCTCGCTCCCATCCAGCAGGTGCTCGCCCACGGTTCGCTGACCCCGTTGGATGAGCGGATGACAATCCCGGATATTGTTCCCACTGTGATAGCCGGGGACGGACGCGGCCTGCTGGCCGGGGTCCAGGCGGCGTTGCAGGAGCGACCTCACCGTGAACTTGACCTTGAGGGAAGCGCTGACTGATCAGCGCCCCGCCAGTTTGAACCAGATAAAAATAGCAATAGGAGTGAGGCAGCGATGGCACAAATCGTGGATGAGGAGACCGACGAGCGGATTGTCGATATCGATGTGTCGCAGGAGATGGAGTCATCCTTCCTTGAGTACGCCTACTCGGTCATCTACTCCAGGGCTCTGCCTGACGCCCGCGACGGACTGAAGCCGGTGCAGCGGCGCATCCTCTACACCGCCGCCCAGATGGGGTTGAAGCCCGACTCCAGCCATGTGAAGTCGGCCCGGGTCGTCGGACAGGTGATGGGCCAGTTGCATCCTCACGGCGACGCGGCGATCTATGACGCTTTGGTCAGACTGGCCCAGCCCTGGTCGCAGCGGCTCCCGGTGATGGACGGCCACGGCAACTTCGGCTCGCTGGACTCCGGCCCCGCCGCGATGCGCTACACCGAGTGCCGGATGGCCCCGGCAGCCGCTGCGATGACTGCCGGGCTGGATCAGGACACAGTCGACTTCCGGCCCAACTACGACGGCAAGGAGTCCGAGCCGGTGGTCCTCCCAGCGGCGTTGCCGAACCTGCTGGTGAACGGCTCCACCGGGATCGCCGTCGGCATGGCCACCAACATCCCGCCGCACAACCTGATCGAGGTCGTCCAGGCGTTGAAACACCTGATCCGCCATCCGGAGGCCTCTACCGAGGAATTGATGCGCTACATCCCCGGCCCCGACCTGCCCACTGGCGGGAAGATCATCGGCTTGGAGGGCATCAAGGACGCCTATGAGACTGGACGGGGCTCCTTCCGGATCAGGGCGACAGCCAGGATCGAGCAGGTCAGCCCGCGCCGCAAAGGCATTGTGGTGACCGAACTGCCCTACCTGATCGGCCCGGAGAAGGTGATGGAGCAGTTGAAAACGCTGCACCAGGCCAAGAAATTGGCCGGCATCTCCGATGTAAAGGACCTCACCGACCTGGCCAACGGCACCCGCCTGGTGATCGAGATCAAGAATGGCATCAACGCCGAGGCGATGCTGGAGGAGCTTTACCGGGTCACCAAGCTGGAGGACTCCTTCGGGATCAACGCGGTGGCGTTGGTGGACGGGCAGCCCACCACGATGCCGCTGAAGCAGATGCTGGAGGTCTATCTCCAGCACCGCCTGGAGGTCACCCGGCGGCGTTCGTCCTATCTGCTCGGCAAAGCCCAGGACCGGCTGCACCTGGTCGAGGGCCTGCTGCTCGCCATTGTGGACATCGATGACGTGATCTCCATCATCCGGACCAGCGACGACGTGGCCACCGCCCGGACGCGGATGATGGAAGCCTTTGAATTGACCGAGGTCCAAGCCAATTACATCCTCGACATGCAGTTGCGCCGACTGACCAAATTCTCCCGGATCGAACTCCAGTCGGAGCGCGACAAATTGCTGGCCACCATCGCCGGCCTGGAGCAGATCCTGGGTTCCGAGACCCGCCTGCACGAAGTCGTCTGCGATGAGTTGGACGAGGTCGCCCACACCCACGGCACGCCCCGGCGCACAGTGCTGCTGGCCTCCGCCGGGACGCCAGTGACCGCCCAGACGGCCGCTTTGGAGGTGCCTGACGACCCCTGCTGGGTGCTGCTCAGCTCAACCGGCCTGCTCGCCCGCACCGAGAATGCCGAGCCGCTGCCCAGTTCAGGGCCGCGCGCCTCCCACGATGCCATCACCGCTGCGGTGCGCTGCACCGCCCGGGGGGAATTTGGCTTGCTCACCTCGGCTGGGCGGGTGATCCGCAACCAGGTCATCGACCTGCCCAGCGTGCCGACCACTGCCAGCGCCCCCAACCTGCAGGGCGGGTCGCTGGTCACCGAACTCATCGAACTGGCAACTGGCGAGCGCGCCATCGGGCTGACCACACTGAACGAGGACAGCTACGGATGGGCGTTCGGCACCCGCAACGGAGTGGTGAAACGCACCAATCCGGAAATGCTCGGCAAGGACTCCTGGGATCTCATCCGCCTGGAAGACGGCGATGAAGTGGTCGGAGCGGTCGAACTGGGACACGACCTGGACGAATTCGTCTTCATCACCTCAGACGCCCAATTGCTGCATTTCCCAGTCAACACGGTACGCCCACAGGGCCGCAGCGGCGGCGGCATGGCCGGGATCAAACTGTCC
>JAISCH010000270.1 GCA_031265725.1 Propionibacteriaceae bacterium | reverse complement strand
CTGTCAAATCCCGAATTCCATCACTGACAGGAAGTGTCCAGTGCCAACAATTGTGATCCTCGCGATCGTGGGTTTCGCCGCGCAATTCGTCGACGGCAGCCTGGGGATGGCCTACGGCGTCACCTCCACCACCTTGCTACTCGCCTTCGGCACGAATCCGGCGGCGGCATCTGCCACCGTCCATCTGGCCGAGATCGGCACAACCTTCGTCTCCGGCTTCTCGCATTGGCGTTTTGGCAATGTGGACTGGAAAGTGGTGGTGCGGGTCGGCGTCCCTGGGGCCGTGGGCGCGTTCGCCGGCGCCACCTTCCTCTCCTGGCTCTCCACCGAGGTGGCCGCGCCGGTGATGGCTGGCGTCCTGCTGGTGCTGGGCGTCTACATCCTGGTGCGCTTCACTCTCACCGCCCTGCCGACGGTCAAGACGGACAAGCCGCTCCCGCTCAAATTCCTGGCGCCGTTGGGCGTGGTGGCCGGCTTCGTGGACTCCACCGGCGGTGGCGGTTGGGGGCCGCTGGGCACCCCGACGCTGTTGATGTCCGGGCGTCTGGAGCCGCGCAAGGTCGTCGGCTCCATCGACGCCAGCGAATTCCTGGTCTCGGTGGCGGCGTCGTTGGGCTTCCTGGCCACGCTGGGCGCGCAGGGCATCGACCTGGGATGGGTGATCGCCCTGCTCGGCGGCGGCATGATCGCCGCGCCGTTGGCCGCCTGGCTGGTCCATAAGCTCCCGCCACGTGTGCTGGGCTCTGCGGTCGGCGGCATCATCGTGCTCACCAACGTTCGCACCCTGCTCCGCTCGGATTGGATCGGCGCGTCCGATCTCGTCCAGGTGGTCGTGCTCTCCGTCATAGCGGTCGGTTGGGCGCTGGCGATAGCCTGGTCGGTACGCGCGCACATTCAGGCCAAGGCCACCGCCTCGGTCTCGGGCTCGGATTCGGTATCGGACTCAGACTCGGATGCCGCTTCAGACTCGGGCTCAGACTCGGCCTGACCAATTCCAGCGGGATGCCCGGGCTTGAGTCCCGGGCAGTCCGGTGCGGACTGACGCTGTGAAATAATCGGCATCGTGAGAACGCTTCGCCGAATAGAGGATTACCGCGACGAGTTGGGGAACTCGATCAGCACCGGCGTGACGATGGACGGCGACATCGACATCCAATTTCGCGGCGGCAACAACCGGCTTGAGATAGCCGCTGGGGCGAAGCTTGAAGTCTTCAGAGCGTCTTTCGACTGCGACAACGGCTTGCTGCGGATCGGGACGAGCGGCAATGTGCCCGCTGGTCGCTGGTATCTCAGGATCGGTCAGGACGCGACCGTCGAAATCGGGGACGACGTCTCCGCCACCACTCCCTGTTTCGTGTCGGCAGTGGAGGGCTCGTCGGTGCGTATCGGCGACGATGTGATGATCGCGAGCGGGGTGGAGATTCGGGCCGACGACGGACATCCGATCTTCGACGTCCACACGGGCGAACGGGTCAACCCCGCGAAAGACATAACCATCGGAAACCATGTGTGGCTGGGGTTGCACTCCCTTGTGCTCGCGGGGGCGAGAATCGGCCAAGGCAGCGTGATCGGGGCCAAATCGGTGGTCACCGGGAAGGCCCCGATACCCAACAACTGCATAGCCGTCGGCTCACCGGCCAAAGTGGCCCGCCGCGACATAGCCTGGGAACGCCCCCATCTCTCGCTCGCCAAGCCCTACTACAAGCCAGACGCCTCCACGATAAAGAAAAGCCGCTACTGGAAAACAACCAGGCAGAAACAGACCCCCCCCCCCGATCTCCTACATCGTGTCGTCAAGCGGTTTCGCGCGTTCTTCACTCGCTCCGGGTGAAGCTGTCGCAACTACTGCGTGACGATTAGCTGGACCTGCTCTGATGTGAGCCTGAATACGGTTCGTCTCCCACCAGACGACTACACATTAAATTGAGCCAACTCAGGACCATGATCTACCTTGTCAATTTAGCAGGGCTACCTTGCTAAATTAGCAGGGTTACCTTGCCACTGACAGGCTCTTAGGCCCATGCTTCAGGTGGGCAGGGTAAAAATACCGGTATTGCTTGCCGACGGGCAGATTTGAACGCCGAACATGTTTCACCTGCGTGCGCAATAGGCTTTTAGGCATGTTCGACAAGCTCAATCCAATGGCTGCGGTGGAGCGGCCAGATCTGTTGGCAGACGTCACGTTCGCGGCGCTCCAGTACGTCCCTCAGGCTCGGGTCTTCGAGATCGACCCGGAGCACTCAGACACCGAGACGCTTTGCCGAGTGTACGGGTTGCCGTTAGAAGCCATGGCGAACGCGGTGTTGGTGGTCGGCAAGCGGGAAGGGGTGCAGCGGCAGGCTTGCGCGATGACGTTGGCCCATCGTCGGGTGGATGTGAACGGGGTCGTCAAACGGCGGTTGAACGTGCGGAAGGCGTCGTTCGCACCGATGGATTACGCGACCCAGGCCAGCGGGATGGAGTACGGGGGCATCACCCCGGTCGGGCTGGGGCCGGATTGGCCGGTCTGGGTGGACGAGTCGGTCGTCGCCACCGAGGTCGTCTGCATCGGGGCCGGGGTGCGGCGGGCCAAATTGCTGCTCCCGGGCGCATCGTTGCTGCGGCTTCCGGGGGCCGAGCTGGTGGACGGATT
>JAISCH010000250.1 GCA_031265725.1 Propionibacteriaceae bacterium | reverse complement strand
CGCATGCCGCCAACGCTGCGGTGGCCCTTCAGGTTGGTGAGACCGGCTTCGCCAGCCCCGGCCAGGAAGGCGGAGTCGATGTCGGCCCGCTCAGAGTTGAGCACGAAGGGGATGTTCATCCAGGAACGAGCGGCTTTGTCCACCGGGCTGGAATAAAGCGCCGAGCCGTCGATCATGGCATAGAGCGTATCCGCCTTCTCCTTGTTGCGCGCCGCCATCGCGGTGAGCCCGCCAGTGTCCTTCACCCAGTTGAGGATCAACCCGAGCAGGTAGACGCCGAAAGTCGGCGGGGTGTTGAGCATGGAGTCGGCCTTGGCCTGCTGCGCCCAGTCCCAGATCTGCGGGGTGGTGGCGCGAGCCTTACCGAGCAGGTCTTCCCGGACGATCACCACCACCAGACCGGCCGGACCCATGTTCTTCTGCGCGCCGGCATAGACCACACCATAGCCGGACACGTCCATTGGCCGAGACAGGATGGTGGACGAGGCGTCCGCCACCAGCGGCACGTCACCGGTCTCGGGCAGATAGTTGAATTCGACACCGCCGATGGTCTCATTCGGCGTGTAGTGCAAGTATTTCGCCCCGGCACTGACCTGGTAGCTGCCTGGGGCCGGGATGGTGGTGTAGTTGCTCGCGGCCTCGTCGGCGATAACCTTCACGTCCAGGCCTTGCCGCACTGAAGCGGCGACAGCCTTCTTCGACCACTGACCGGTATTGAGGAAGTCGACCGTGTCGCCTGGCTCGGTGAGGTTCATCGGGATGGCGTCGAATTGCCCCGACGCGCCGCCTTGCAGGAAGAGCACCCGGTAGTTGTCCGGGATGGCGAGCAATTCGCGCAACAATGCCTCAGCCTCCGCCGCACAGGCCACGAAGTCTTTTCCGCGATGGGACACCTCCAGCACCGACATGCCCGAGGATCGCCAATCAGACAACTCGGCTCCAGCCTGGGTCAGGACTTCTAATGGGAGCATGGCCGGGCCAGCGGAAAAGTTAAAAACACGCATGGCGGCAATTCTCGCAGACTTGCCGAAATTGGTCCTCCAAACACTCCGCTGCTGGACGGGGGCTGCCGTTTCTGGATGCTGTGGTAAATCATTGCGGCCCAGGCCTGTCACAATGACTGGGTGGATAGTGCAGCTAGTGCGGCGGACGCCCGCAGCGACGGGGTTCAAGTGAACTGGAACGCTGACGGATTGGTGCCCGCCGTCGTCCAGGAATTCCAGACGGGCGATGTGCTCATGCTCGCCTGGATGAACGCCGAGGCGCTGGCCGCCACATTGCGGACCGGGCGCGGCACCTACTGGTCGCGCAGCCGTCGGGAGCTATGGGTGAAGGGCGAGACCAGCGGAAACGTCCAAGCGGTGCGTGAGGTGCGGGTCGATTGCGACGCGGACACAATCCTGCTCAAAGTCGATCAGACCGGCCCCGCCTGCCACACCGGCACCCATACCTGTTTCGACGCTGGACTGCTGACAGGGGAGCCCGGATGACGGCCATCCAGATAAGCCCGGATTGGGAGGGGTTCCGCGCCGCTGGCGAGACTCAGCGGGTGGTGAGCGTCTACACCAGATTGCTGGCTGACGACGTGACACCGATAGGGCTGTATCACCAGTTGGCGCAGAACCGCCCCGGCACTGTCCTCTTCGAGTCGGCCGAGAGCGGAGTCTGGTCACGCTATTCCTTCATCGGGGTACGGGCCGCCGCCACGTTGACCGAGAAAGAGGGCGTCGCCTGTTGGCAGTTCGCCGGGAAAGAGATAGTCGGGCTGCCTGACGACAGTGATCCGCTCGAAGTGTTGGCCCAAACCTTGTCGGCCTTGCACACCCCGCGCGATGACTCGCTGCCGCCGCTGGTCTCCGGCATGGTCGGCTATCTCGGATACTACGTGATCCGTCGGATCGAGAAGTTGCCCGACTCGAATCCGGACGACCTACAGCTACCGGAGTTGGTGATGCTGCTGGCCTGTGACATCGCGGTGCTCGACCACCACACCGGCGAGGTCTGGTTGATCGCCAATGCGATCAACTTCGACAACACCGAAGCCAGGATCGAACAGGCCTACGCCGACGCCATCGCCCGAGTCGAGGCGATGGCAGAAGTTTTGCGGCAACCCTGGGCGGCACTGGTGGCCAGTCGGATCGAGGCTGAGCAGCTTCCGATCAGCAGGCAACGCAGCAGCGCCGAATTCGAGGATATGGTCCGACGGGCCAAAGCTGAGATCGAGGCGGGCGAGGCTTTCCAGGTCGTGCCCAGCCAACGTTTCGAGATAGTCTGCGAGTCCGACCCACTCGACGTCTACCGGGTCTTGCGCACCGCCAATCCAAGCCCCTATCTGTACCTGCTCCGGCTCGAGGAATTCTCCATCGTCGGGTCCAGCCCGGAAGCTCTAGTACAGGTTCAGGGTGGCCATGCGACGACGCACCCGATCGCTGGCACCCGTCCGCGCGGGAAGAATTCCGCCGAGGACGCCGCCCTGGAAGCGGAACTGCTGGCCGATCCCAAAGAAGTCGCCGAGCATCTGATGCTGGTCGACCTGGGCCGGAACGACCTGGGCCGGGTTTGCGAGCCGGGGACGGTCTCAGTGATCGAATTCATGAAAGTGCGCCGCTACAGCCACGTCATGCACTTGGAGGCCGGGGTCACCGGAAAACTGGCCGCTGGACGTTCCGCGCTGGACGCCACGCTCTCCTGCTTCCCGGCTGGGACGCTGTCCGGCGCGCCGAAACTGCGGGCGATGGAGATCATTGACGAATTGGAGACCAGCAGGCGCGGCCTCTACGGCGGGGTGGTCGGCTATTTCGACTTCGCCGGGGACTCCGACGTGGCGATTGCCATCCGTACCGCGCTGATCAAGGACGGCACCGCCTATGTGCAGGCCGGGGCCGGAGTGGTCGCGGACTCGATTCCGGCGAATGAGGACGCCGAGTCGTTCAACAAGGCGAAGGCGGTGCTCGCCGCCGTCCA
>JAISCH010000232.1 GCA_031265725.1 Propionibacteriaceae bacterium | reverse complement strand
CCTCAGCGAAGTTTGTCGGTCAACACGCCCTGGTGCTTGGTGGCGATCTGCTTCACTTCCTCGCTGGTCGGACCGGGATCGGGGACGAAGAACGCCTCCCGGTAGAAGCGCAATTCCTCGATCGACTCGGCGATGTCAGAGAGCGCGCGGTGGTTCCCGGTCTTGTCCGGGGTGTTGTAGTAGATTCGCGGGAACCAGCGCTTTGCCAATTCTTTGATGCTGGAGACATCCACGTTCCGGTAGTGCAGATAGCCTTCCAAGGTGGGCATGTACTCAGCCAGGAAAGCCCGGTCGGTGCCAATGGTATTTCCAGCCAACGGTACTTTGCCAGCCTCGGTGACATAGGTTTTGATGTAGTCCATGACCTGCTGTTCGGCCTCGCCCAGGCTGACTCCGCCGTCCAACAGCGGCAGCAGCCCCGACTCGGTGTGCATATTGACCACGAATGGGTCCATCTGGTCCAGCGCGGCCTGTGGCGGTCGGATGACCACATCGACACCCTCGCCCAGCACGTTCAGATTCCCATCGGTGACTAGCGCGGCGACTTCGATCAAAGCGTCATCTTTCACGCTCAATCCCGTCATCTCACAGTCAATCCACACTAAAAGCTCGGTCATGAATACCACCTTACGCGCTCCGGCACGCTAACATCGTTTCCGCAAGCCTATCCGGCCCCCATAGCTCAGTTGGATAGAGCACCGGACTTCTAATCCGATGGTCGCAGGTTCGAATCCTGCTGGGGGCGCTGGGGGCGCTCTGTGTAGCGTCAGTGTTCGTCGTAGTGGTCGCCGTGGGGGGCGTGGCGGTGGCCGTCGTGGATGTAGTCGGTGTGGCCTTGGTGGGAGACGAAGGGGTGGCCGCAGTCTGGGCTGTGGATGTGGTCTTTGTGCTCGTCTATCTCGTGGGGGAGCGGGGTGGGGTCCGGGTCGTCGATGACGCGGGGGAGTTTGCGGCGCAATCGTCCGGACAGCGGCAGGGTGACTACGAATACCGCGATGGTGAAGACCACGATCAGCGAGCCGGGCGGGGCGTTCAGGTAGTACGAGCCGACTACTCCGCCGACTGAGCTGGCCGCGCCCAGGCCCATCGCCAGGCCGAGGGCGGGGCCGAAGCCGATGGTCAGGTTGTTCGAGGTGGCCACTGGGACGACCATCAACGCGCTGACCAGCAGCAGTCCGACGGTGCGCATGGAGACGGTGATGGTGATGGCGGCGAGGATGACGATGAGCAGGTTGTAAAGGCGTACCGGCAAGCCGAGGGTGCGGGCGTAGTCCTCGTCGCTGCAGACGGCGAAAAGCTGCGGGAGCAGCCCCACCGCTGGGATGAGGATGACCGCCGCCATGCCCAGGATCAGCCACAAGTCCTCGACGGAGACGGTCAGCAGCGATCCGAACAGATAGTTGGACAGCATCCCCGCCCCCTGGCCGACCATCCCGGCCAAGAGGACGCCGGTGGCCAGCCCGCCATAGAAGAGGATCGCCATCGCCACGTCGGCGCTCGCCTTGCCGGAAGTGCGCAGCAATTCGATGATCACCGCCCCCAGCACGGAGACGATCACCGCCATTGGCAACGGAGCGGTGCCGGTGGCGAGAGCCAGCCCCACGCCGGCGATGGCGACGTGTCCCAAGCCGTCGCCCAGGAGGGACAGCCGACGCTGCACGATGTAGGCGCCGATGGCCGGGGACACCACTCCGGCGATCACTGCGGCGATGATCGCCCGTTGCATGAAGGGTAGAGCGAGGAATTCCATCAGTGCCTGCGATCCAGTATGCCGGGCAGCAGCGGGTTGGCCGCCCTCGGTGACGTTTCATGGCCGTGCGGGGCCGCTTGGACGGGAATAGACGACGGGAGCACCCGTCCGTCCCGGAGCACGATCTGCCGATCCAGCATGGGTTCCAGCGGGCCGGTCTCGTGCAGCACGATCAGCATGGTGTTGCCGTCGCGTTTCAGTCCAGCCAGGATTTCGGCGAGCTGGGCCTGCGAGTCGAGATCGACACCGGCCAGCGGCTCGTCCATTATCAGCAACTCGGCTTGGGAGACCAGTGCCCGGGCGATCAGCACCCGCTGCTGCTGTCCGCTGGAGAGCCGACGATAGGGATAATTGACCCGATCCGCCATGCCCACCTGTTCCAGGGCCGCCTTGATCTGGGCGCTCTGGGAGCGGGTGCGCGGCCGGAACAGTTGTCGCCTCGCCAATAAGCCGGTGCTGATGACTTCGCTGACCCGCGCCTGCGGATACTGGATCTCAGCCCGTTGCGGCACATAGCCGATCCGCGCCCAGTCCTTGAACTGGCCCAGGTCGGTGCCGAACAGCCGGATCGATCCGCGCTGGAACGGGATCAGTTTGAGCAGGGCGCGCACCAGCGTCGTCTTGCCGGAGCCGTTCGTCCCCATCAACGCCACCGCCTCTCCCTGAGCGACCTCGACACTGATCGAGCGCAGTATCGGCAGTCGGCTCAGGGTGACGGACAGGTCATTGGTCTCGATTGCGTTCACTGATTTCGGAGTGTTCTGGTCCGGCGGCATATTTCCAGGATATACGTTAGCCCAGGTCGGCGCGGTGGCCGGGCGTTCCGCTCACTGGCAACTGTTCGCCCGCCGCAGTGCGTCCAGATTCGCCCGCATCACTTCGAGGTAGTCCTTGCCAGCGGACTTGTCGGTGATCCCCTCAATCGGGTCCAGCACATCGGTGCGCAGCCCCAGGTCTTTGGCCAGCGACTTGGCCACCGCGTCAGAAGTCAAGACCTCGAAGAAGATCGTGGTGATCTGGTTCTGCTTGACGATGTTCTGCACCTCGGCCAGCCTGGCCGCAGTCGGCTCCACCGTCGGGTCCAGCCCGGACAGCGGAATCTGCTGCAACCCGTAATCCTTGGCCAGATAGGCGAAGGCGGCATGGGTGGTGACGAAGCCCCGGCGCTCACAGTTGGCCAGCCCGATCTCGAAATCGGTGCCGAGTTGGCTGAGCTCGTTCGACAGCGCGGTCAAATTGGTGCGTTGGGCCGCTTCCTGGTCCGGGGCCACTTTGACAATCGCTGCGGAGGCGTCTGCGGCCATCGTCAACATGTACGCGGGCGACAGCCAGGTGTGCGGGTCTTTGCCGTGCTCCTCCTCGTGGCCGGGCTCTTCTTCGTGCGCTCCGGTTTCCTCCGCGTGCTCGGCCTCGTCGTCATGGTCATGCGCGACGCCTTCCAGCAGATCCAGGTTCGCGCTCAGGTCGATGACGTGCTTGGGCGCGGCCGTGGCGATCGCCTCGTCCACTGCGGCTTGGAAACCGCTCTGATAGATGACCAGATCGGCCTCAGCGAT
>JAISCH010000184.1 GCA_031265725.1 Propionibacteriaceae bacterium | reverse complement strand
CGGCTCGACCGCCACCACCTCGGCACTGCACTCCACCCCGGCATGGGAGAGCTGGTCCAGCAAGACTTGGCGCTTCAACTCCCGCTGGGCCAGCGGCGTCGCATGCTGCCAATCGCATCCGCCACAGCGGTCAGCGACCGGGCAGGGCGGCACCCGCCGTTCCGGATGGGCCCGATGGACGGCGACGACCCGGCCCCTGGAGAACTTGGCCCGCCGCTGGCTGAGCTCAATGTCGACCAACTCTCCCGGCAGCGCGCCCTGGACGAAGACCACCAAGCCATCCGGCCGGGCGACGCAACCGCCGTTGTGCGCCGGTCGCTCAATGCGTACTCCGCGAATGACTTCGTTCACTTCCCACCCAACATCGGCCAACTCCTGCCAGCGGAAACTCTACAACCCAATTCTTAAGAGGTTGCGCCAATAGGTTGCAGGTTTTGCGAGCGGCGGGATAATGGCGCGACCTCTAAGTCAAATCCGCTTACAGGGTGACCTTATCCGCCATCACCTTCTATATCGAGGCGAGTGTGGGGTAGATTCAGCAATGCAGCTTTAGTCATGCGGAGGAAAAGTGCATATCGTCATCATGGGGTGTGGACGGGTCGGATCGTCCTTGGCTCGTGGTTTAGAACGTCGCGGCCACAGCGTCGCGGTGATCGACATCAATCAAGACGCCTTCCGTCGTCTTGGCCCAGATTTCCAGGGCAAGACCGTAAAAGGCGTCGGCTTCGACCGTAACGTGCTACGCAAGGCGGGCATCGAGAAGGCGGATGGCTTCGCGGCGGTGTCCTCCGGCGACAATTCCAATATTCTCGCGGCCAGGGTGGTCCGGGAGACCTTCGAGATAAACACCGTGGTCGCCCGCATCTACGACCAGGGCCGCGCCGAGGTCTATGAGCGGCTGGGCATCCCGTCGGTGGCGACGGTGCGTTGGGCCGCCGACCAAATCCTGCGCAGACTGCTGCCGTCCGGCTCCGAGCCGCAGTGGAAAGACCCGTCCGGCACCGTCCGGCTGATTGAGGTCCACGCCGATCCGGGCTGGGTGGGCACCCGGTTGACGGCCATGCAGCGCAAGGCGAACTGCCAAATCCCGTTCCTGGTGCGGTTCGGAGTGGGCACCGTGCCGGACTCGGAGACGATTTTCCAAGACGGCGACCTCGTCTACGCCGCCGTCAGCAGCGAGCAAGTGCCCGAAGTCGAAGAGATCTTCGGCCATGCCCCGACGGAACGGTGAGAGGTCAATCATGCGTGTGGTAATCGCTGGAGCGGGAAATGTCGGGAGTTCGATCGCCCGCGAATTGGTCACCAACGGCCATCAGGTGTTGCTCATCGACCGTGACCCGGCTGCGATCAAGACCGACAGCGTTCCGGAAGCGGAATGGCTGCTTGCCGACGCCTGCGAGTTAGACTCCCTGGAGGAAGCCGAGTTGGACTCCTGCGATGTTTCCATCGCCGCGACCGGCGACGACAAGGTGAACCTAGTACACTCCCTGCTGGCCAAGACCGAATTCGGCGTGCCGCGCACAGTGGCCAGAGTCAACCATCCCTCGAACGAATGGATGTTCGATGACCTCTGGGGAGTCGATGTGATGGTGTCCACACCCCGGCTGATGTGCGCGCTGGTCGAGGAGGCGGTCACTGTCGGTGACCTGGTCCGGCTGTTCAGCTTCCGGGGCGGGAATGCCAACTTGGTCGAGATGACCCTGCCCGAGGGCTCCCCTCGGATCGGGGTCAGAGTGATGGACCTGGCCCTTCCCGGCGATGCCGTGCTGGTCTGCGTCATCCGCGACGGAGTGGCCCGTGCCCCCGAGGCCGAGGGCGAGTTGGAGAAGGACGATGAACTGCTGTTCGTCTGCGACCCCAGCTATGAGCTTGAATTGGCCCAGTACCTAGTGCCCAAGCCCATTTAAGTGCCCAAGCCCGGTCAGTCTTCCAGCAGTTCGTAGCGCGGGTTGTAGAGCAGGCATTGGCCGCCAGCGGCGGCCAGCCGTCCGGAGACCTTGAGCTTGCGCCCCGTCTTGATGCCCGGAATCTGCTGCCTGCCCATCCAGACCAATTTGATATTCCCGGTGCCATCGGAGAAATCCGCCTCCAGCCAGGGAATGCCCTGCCGGGGCTTGGTCTCCAAGCCCCGGATCGCTCCGCGCAATTCGACTATTTGGCGCTGCTTGGCCTGGGAGATCACGGTGACGGCACTATCGCTGGCGTCAACTGGATGCGGCGGTTGCGCTCCGCTATCGCCGGATCGCCATTGCCGGAACCTGTCGATGATCGAATTAGGCTTTGTCATCGCTTTCCCCCTCACTTCCTCCTTGCGGCAGGGACAGGGCGATCAACTCGCCTGGGGGCAGCGGAACAGCGCCGCGACGCACCACCAGATTGCGGAAGAACTCGACAAAGACTCCGACTTTGGGATCGTCGGGCGGCAGCGTCGCAAAATCCCCGAAGAGCCGGCCCTGGAGCAGCCAGCGCGGGCCTTTCACCGCCCAGACCCGGGAGACCTGCACCAGTGGTGCGCCCTTGCCCTTGCTCTTGCCCTTCGCCTTGGCGTTCTCCACTGGGACGACAAGCTGCACTTGCGGTCCGAACGCACCGGACTCGTCCTCCCAAGTGACTTCCCCACCGGCCTCGACAGCCTCCTTGGCCAGCGCCGACAAGCGCTGCCTAACTGCTGCCCCGGCGCTGATGGAGACGGCCTCGGCAAAGAGCGTGCACTCGAGGGCGGACTTATGCCACACCGCCAATGCGGATTGCACCTTGCCCGCTTGATTCTGGGCGAGCTGGAGTTGCAGTCCGGGGAAGCCGGTGACGACCAGCGCGTCCAGGTCGATGCGTTCCTCGTCGCCCAAGTCCACCTCGTCGATGTCGAATGGGCCGTCCTCGCGCCAATCGACGTCATCAAACTCGGCTTCCTCATCAAGGTCGTCCGCATCCTGGTCTTCCGCATCCGCGTCCGCTTCAGTCAAGTCTGCCTCGTCTGCTTCCGCTTCAGTCACAGCTTCCGAATCCAGGCCGGACTCATCCGCATCCGACTCAGCTACGTCTTCCGAGTCCAAAATCTCAGCCTCGTCCGGCTCCACTGGCTCAACTGCTTTTGCTTTGCGCTTGCCGCCGATTCCAAACACTATTGCCCTCCATCCAACAAGTCAGCTCCTCCAGTTGAACCATAGCCGCCCATACCCCGAGAAGTGTCATCCAATTCATCAACTACTACGAATTTAGCCTGCGCGACGCGCTGAAACAGCAATTGGGCGATTTTGTCACCCCGGTTGAGCCGGATCGGCTGGCTGGGGTCGGTGTTGAGCAGGCAGACCTTGATCTCACCGCGATACCCAGCGTCGATAGTCCCCGGAGCGTTGACGATGGTCAGCCCACAGCGCGCGGCCAAGCCGGAACGCGGGTGAACCAGCCCCACCCAGCCGTCCGGAATCGCCACCGCTATGCCGGTGCCCACCAAAACCCGCTGGCCAGGCCCGATCAGCACATCCTCGCGCAGCGGGAGGTCAGCGCCAGCATCTCCCGGATGGGCATAGCTGGGCATAGGCAGCCCCGGATCGAGTCGCCGCAAGGCGATGGGCACACCGACAGGTTCAATCGACATAACGCAGGATTCTACATCGGCGCGGTAGATTATGGACTGTGAAGAAATTAACCACCCGGGTGCTCAAGGCGGTCTTGGGCGGCATCGCCACGGCGGCGACCTTGAAAGTGCTGGGATTCGGCTGGCGCAAAGTGACCGGCGAAGCGCCTCCCAGCACGGACGACACCGACACCCCGATCAAGCAAGCATTGGCTTGGGCGGCACTGAGCGGGC
>JAISCH010000172.1 GCA_031265725.1 Propionibacteriaceae bacterium | reverse complement strand
TATCCGTTACAGCGACGGCCGGGCAGCGTCGTCGCCAATATCCTGCTGGACGCGCGCAAGCGGGTCTGGAAAGCGAATCCATTCATCGCTTCGCAAGCTGAGCTCGATGCGGAAGACTTGACCGCCGACGACGGCTTTGCCGGATCGGCTATGTTGCGGGAAGCCGCCGAACTCGGCTTGATCAGCGAACGAACTCAGCGCGTCTTATCGGTCGTCTATCTGGACGGGTTGCCCAGCGCCCAGGCAGCCGAGCACACCGGACTCAGCGCAGGTGCCGTACGATTCCGCTGCAGCCGGGCGCTGCGCCTGCTGCGCCACAACGCCCATCTCTTCGAGGCTTGATTAGGCGACTGGACTTTCTAACCTCGTGCAGAGTGGCAATTCGGCTCATCTGTCGAGGTGCCGGCAAATCGGGCGGTCTAGTTGAGTAGGCTGAATCTGTGTCTTTGAAGTTTGCTTTCGTCTCGCTCCATACCTCTCCGGCAATGCAGCCCGGATCGGGTGATGCCGGTGGGATGAACGTGGTGGAGCGTGCCCAGGCTGAGGCGCTGGCAGCTTTGGGGCATCACGTCGAGTTGATAACCCGGCGCAGCAGTCCCACCGATCCTGAATTGATCGAGCTGGCCCCCAACGTCGTGCTGCGGCATATCGATGCCGGGCCGCAAACGCCGCTCCCCAAGAGCGTTATTGACTCCTGGATTGCCGAATTTTCGGCTGGACTGGCCAAACTCGGGCCTTACGACCTGATGCATTCCCATCACTGGATGTCCGGCGTCGCCGCGCTGCCGTTGGCCCGGCAGTGGGGCATCCCCCATCTGCAGAGCTTTCACTCCGTCGCCGCGCTGCCCGGATCGAGCCTGGCTCAGGGAGAACCGCCAGAATCGCCTCGGCGGGTGCCGGGGGAGGCGTATGTGGCCCAGAATTCAGACGCCGTGGTGGCGATCAGCGCCGCTGAAGCCCATACGGTGATCGAACGCTGCGGGGCCAACCCGGACATCGTACACATAGTCTCGCCGGGTGTGGATCAGGAATTGTTCCGTCCGCTCCAGCCCGGAGAGACCGCCATCCATCCGGAGTGGCCCAATGGCTACATCCTCTTTGCCGCCCGTTTGCAACCGCTCAAAGGCCCGGACCTGGCCATCTCCGCCTTGGCGGAATTGCCAGCCGAGCTTCGTCCGCATCTGGTGGTGGCCGGAGACACCTCGGCGGATTTCGCCGACTACGCCGAAAAACTGACCGAACTCACCAGCCAACTCGGCCTGTCCGATTACGTCACCTTCCTCGGCCCGCAGACTCGGCACGAGTTGGCCAAACTCATGCGGGAGGCCAAGGTGGTGCTGGTGCCCTCGCATTCGGAGACTTTCGGGCTGGTCGCATTGGAAGCGGCTGCCAGCGGCGTGCCGGTGATAGCGGCGGCGGCGGGAGGCTTGCGCGAGGCGGTCGCCCACGGCGAGACCGGGCAGTTGATGGACTCCCGTCGTCCCCAGGACTGGGGGCTGGCCTTGAAGCGGCTGTTGACGCAGCCGGACCTGCTGCAGATGATGGGAGTGGTCGCCCGGGTGCATGCCCGGCGTTTCGACTGGTGTACGGCGGCGATCCGCTTGCAGGCCATCTATCAGAATCTGATCAATGGGTGAGTGGCCGCTCGGCCAGCGACCCACTGGTGTGGCCGCCAAACGCCGGATCGTGCTGCTGCATGCCCATCCTGATGACGAGACCATCGCCACTGGCGCATTGATAGCCCACTTCGTCGCGCAGGGGATCGCGGTCGCAGTGGTCACCGCGACCAGGGGGGAACGTGGCGAGGTCTACCCCGGCGTGCTGGCCGTTGACGAGACGCTGCTGGAGCTGCGGGAGCGCGAACTGCGCCGGGCCACTCAGGTGTTGGGCGTCACGGCCCATTGCTTCTTGGGGGAGCCGCCTGCTCGGGCCAAGCCGGTCCCACGGCGCTATCTGGATTCCGGTATGCGCTGGGTCACGCCCACGTTGGCGGGGCCGGTCGCTGATGCCGGTCCGCAAGCCCTGTCCAATGCCGACCCAGTTGAGCCCGCCGCCGACCTGGTGGCTTTCTGCCGGGCCTGGCAGGCCGACGCACTGATCAGTTACGACGAAGCTGGCGGCTATGGGCACCCTGACCATATCGCCTGCCATGAGATCGCCGTTACCGCTGCCCAGCACCTCGGCATCGACTGTTTCTGGATCGTCTCTGACCTAGCTGGCGAGTCGGCCGATGGTAATACGGCGAACGCGAGTCTGGAGCGTGACGCGGCCCGCGCCTCCGGGGAGCAAGCAGCTATGCCCGATCCGTCCGGCGAACGGTTCAGCTTCGATCTTGCTGGACAACTAGACACCGCGAAACGAGCGCTGGCTTGCTACGCCAGCCAACTGCGGGTCGATGGCGATGAGATCGTCCACGTTGGCGGGCAGCGCGACCCGATAGTGACGAAAGTGGAGCTAGCTTTGCACTGAGGGGGTGGCCTCGCCCTTCATCCGCAATTGGTCGTGATAGAAGATCACTGAGGAGATCGATAGCAGCACACTTGCCAGCACGCTCAGAATGAGCGACGCTAGTGCATAGAAAATCAGCCAACCCAGGCCTTGACTCAGATACGTAATCAGATAATCGGGAAAAGAGCTTGTGCCGACGTATGGGGGATCACTAAGACTGAAACTGGCTGGAATCGCGCAGATTTGGCCGATCATGCCGACTGACATGGTGAAGATGAGGATCATCAGCAGAATGCGCCCCGAGGCTCCTTTGGACAGCTTCCATGATCTGCTCAGCGCCGCGAAGCCGCTGGCTTTCTCCAAATAGAGGATCGGGGCAAAGAGGAAGAGCCGAACCTGCAACACCAAGAGGAGTACGGCCAAGATCAACTCAATAAAAAGCATCACCAGTGCGCCCAGTAGCGCTGTTTGGTTCAGTCCGGACGTATTTCCGTCGATTAGCTGATCAACCATTGTTTTCAACCACGCGCTGAACAGTGCGCATAACAAAGCGCCACCAACACCGAACAACAGCATCGGGAGTATCGCTCTTGGGATCGCCCGCAATCCGCGCTGGAAAAGTTCGCCATAGCTGGGTCGTAATCCTCGGCCGACGCCATCGGCGACCCCGCAAATCATTACTGTGGTGATAAGCGAAATCATGCCGACCACTATGCTGATCACTCCGACCAGCAGCGGGATTGTCTTTATAGAGTACTCGAAATCCAGCGCCTGGATCGACAGCAGGAAAGACGAGAACCAAGGC
>JAISCH010000066.1 GCA_031265725.1 Propionibacteriaceae bacterium | reverse complement strand
CGATTGCCAGGGTCAGGCCGAAATCATTCTTAGCTGCGATCTCTCCACTATTCGCTGAAGTGACTGGAATGATTTCGACATTGATGCCGATTGTCTTGAGTTGTTCCTGCAGAGTGGTCGCTGAAGCAATGCGTTGCCAGGTGTTGTCCGTCCAATTGAGCAGCTTCACCGTGCAACCGTTCTCGCAAGGGGTGCCACGCAGCAGTTCCTTGGCTTTGTCGAGATTCCTCGGGTAGGGCTGAACATTCGGCGGCTCGCCGGTGACCGTCCAGGGTATGCCGTAGAGCGGTCGGGCGAATTCTGGTCCGCCGAGCGCAAGGTTGGCGAATTGCTCCCGGTCCACGGCCAAGTTGATTGCCCGGCGCACATTCACGTCTTTGATGACGGGATCGGTGAAGTTATACAGATAGCCGTGGAAGCTGCCCGGCCACCAGGCTGGGTCTAGCCGCATGTCAGCCGACAACTGCGACACCAGTGAACCGGGGATGTTGTCCATGAAGTCGATCTCACCGTTCTTCAACTGCGCCAGCCGGGTTGCCGCCTCCGGCACTTTGGTGATGACGATGCGCTTGGTCTGCTGCTCACCGGCGTAATAGTGCGGGTTTGCGGCGAATTCAAAACGGCCGTTGGCAATGTCCATCGACTCGATCAGGTAACGTCCGGCTGACACCGGATGCTCGAAGAACGAGTCGCCCTCAGCCAGACCGGCGGCTGGGAAGATCAGCGCATATGGCTCCGCCACCTGTTTGACGAAATCGGTGTGTGGCCGGGACAGTTTGACCTCGGTGGTCAACTCGTCGGTCGCTGTGATGGCCTCTGAGTCTTGGAGGAATTTCACCGTCCAGGTCATCGGGCCGAGCTGCAGTCGTTCGAAAGTGGCCACTACGTCATTGGCGGTCAGCGCCGATCCATCGGAGAACTTGAGGCCCGATTTGAGTTTGATGGTCCAAGTCAGCCGGTCATCCGATTCGGTGATTGACTCGGCCAACTCCATCTTGCCACCAGCGTCGCCCCATCCCGGCAGGGTCAGCGTCCCGCCGTAGAGGTACCCGATTTGCGCGCCGAAAGGCTGCCAGGTATTTGTGTCGAGGCTGGCGGGGCCGGTCTCGGCGGCGATACGAATAATAGTGTCGGTGCTGCCAGCGGAAGTGCTGCCACTTGGGCTGGCGGCTGATTTCTCATCCGCGCATCCGGCCAGTGCGGTCGCTGCCGCAACGGCGAGAACGCAGACGCTGACCAGAGCGTTCGGGCGGCGCGCTGGTTTTGGTTTCACCGAGCCGGGCGAGATTGCTGTCTTCATTTGATTTCTCCTAATTCTTCAGAGGCGTTGGACGCCCAAGCGAGCGTCAGTTGGGATGTTGCGGTGATTGCGTCCGGCCAATTGAACGCTTCCAGGCCCACGGCCGAACTAGTGAGCATGGACGACCATGAGTCGGATTGGCGCAGGCGATAAAGTAGCCCGCCCGGACCCATGCCAGGGTGGAGCATCAACTCGATTTGAGCGGGTTTGCTCAGGTCGAGCGCCGGGCCGTGCCAACGCTGCCGACCGTAGTGGTCGAGTTCCAGGTCGATGACGAACCGATGGCTCACCGAATCGAATCCGGCCACGAAACGACCGTCGTCGGCGCGCAGCCATTCCACCGTATTGACAAAGGCGTTGGGCCTAAGTCCGGCCGCAACAAGCTGACTGTGGCTATTGCCTTTTTCGCTCAGGCGCAGCCACAAAACTGCGTCCGGTGTCAGTTCACCGGTGCGCACTGTTGGTGCGGCGACTAGCCGGGCTCCCAAATCCGGGGGCGGCCAGGCGAGTTGTTCGCGGACCTTTCCGGTGGCGTCATGCACCCGGCAGCACAGACCTTGGGCGTCGACGGCAAGTTGAGCGATATGCGGGAATTCCTCCGGTCCGGGCATCAGACCATGCGGAATCGGCACCGAGTCGAAGTCCGGATCGCCGCCAGTAGCCCCGCCTGAAGTCACTTGCAGCACACCGTCATGCACCTGGATGTCGAAAGCCAGCACGTGACTGCAGAGATAGGCGGTAACTCGGTTGCGGACCAAAATATCCCAGAGCGTTGACCTCGCCTGGGGCGTGAAGCACCAGGGCAGCGACGAATAGCCGTTCACTGGGAAGACTGGGTAATGCCCGGCCACGAAGATGTGATCCGCGTCTGAGTTGGCGGTCAGCACCGATTCCAGCCAGGTCGCTTCGACACTGTTCAGCCCCCGGACCGGATGTGAGTCGGGTTCTGCGTAGCAGTCCGGCTGATGGAGCGAGACGTAGAGCAGATTCCCATCCCGGACCCAATACGCCAAGGTGTCCTGACCGGCGGGGCCATTCAGCGGCAATCGTTCAGCCCAATACTTTCGGTAGAGCGGATACGACTTGGGTGTGGGCGTGTTGTGATTGGAAGTGGCCTGATAGATCGGCAGGCCGAGCTCTTCAGCCCAGTGCATTTCCGATCCGAGCCAATGAATCCACTGCTCCTCGACAGAACCGTCGGCAACAGCGTCACCGGGAAAGACGATGAACTCCGGGCGTGGAGCCAGCCGTCGTACCACTGCCGAAGTCCGGGCCAGTCGTTCGCCATTGCCATAAGGATCATCGACTTGCCCGGAACAGGAGTCGGAGTAGAGGACGAATTGCCGCCCGGCAGGGTCGCGCGGTAGCAGAGCCTGGATCGGGCTGGCATCCATGGTGGCGCTCATGGTTCGACCCTGCTCAACTCGATCTCCGCCAGCACTCCGTAGTGATCGGAGACGGGTGGCTCCCGGAAAACCACCTCGCAACTGGTGATGACGGCACGGACGCGCTGTTCCACTTTCAGCTTGTCCTCGCCCCAGACGATGACGTGTCCCTCGGGGCCGTGGACCAGAATGTGGTCGATCCGGCGAGCGTGTCCGGACTCGATCAGGCCGCTGTCAATGAATTTGGTCACACCTGGATTTTCAGTGGTCCAGGTATAGCCAGGCCCGCCGTCACCAGCCACGTCCCAAGCGTTGAGGTAATGTGTGCTCCGACCGTCCAAGACCCGTCGTCCGGCGAAGAACTGCATGCAGTCCGCCGTTGGAACGGCGTCGAAATCGCCGGCAATGATTGCCGGGGCGGCTTGGCGCAGTGTGGATTCCAATTCGGTGATGGCCAGCGCGTCCCGGCAGCGCAATGCCTCACCGTTCAACGGCCAGTACGGTTTCACCGCCATGAACAGGACATTCACTCCGATTGGCAGTGGAATGACGGCGGCCAGGGCATTTGGTGACGGCATCAGCGGATGGCCGGGAAGTAGTTGGCCGACCACTTGACTGGCTGGCCAGCGAGTTGCCAGTGCAGTTCCGGCGGACTGGGTGTTAATCAGGTCCAGGTCATGCACGCCGATCAGTCCGGTGTCGCCGAGCAGCTGGGACAATTGGTCGTAGCTGTCGTTGCGGACGACTTCCTGAAGCGACAGCAGGTCTGGATTGATGGCGGCAATCGCGTTCCGTAAATCGGCTTGGCGCGATTCGTCGCCTTCTATGCCTTCCACGTTCAAGGTCAAGACTCGTAGCGTCATGGTGGTGGGTGTTTCGTTGGCATTTTTTTCGGGTGAGATCATCAGTGTTTCCTGTTGTTTCGTGTTGACATGTCCGTGTCCTATACCCGGTGCTCGACGATGACTTCGGCGGTGCGGGAGATGGCCCGGGCGGTGTTCGGATTCTCCGCCACCACCAGCGCGAACAGCGCGTCGAGGATGGACAGATGGACCAAGCGGCTGCTCAGTGCCTCGATCCGGTGTGCCGTCTCGCGCGAACCGCCCACCACCACGAATTCAGCCAACT
Organism: Propionibacteriaceae bacterium; assembly: GCA_031265725.1. GTDB lineage: Bacteria > Actinomycetota > Actinomycetes > Propionibacteriales > Propionibacteriaceae > Propionicimonas. The sequence continues at coordinate 1,766 of JAISCH010000066.1, read as the reverse complement.
CGGTCAGCGGTGAACGGGCGAAGCTGGTGACGGCGGCTGTCTGCGCATTGGCTTGACGGGCGGCGCGCATCGCGGCCAAGGTCTCAACCGTGGAGCCGGTGTGACTGATCGCCAGGCAGAGGTCCGTCGGTCCCAGCAGTGCCGCCGTGACATGTTGCACATGCGGGTCGGGCAGGTGTAGAGCCGATACTCCGGCCGTGGTCAGCCGATAAGCCGCATCCTGTGCCAGCGGTGCCGAGGTGCCCACCGCGACCAGCAGCGTACGCCTTGCTTTGACCACCCGGGCGGCGATTTGTTCCAGCACTTCGCCATCGACTGAGCGGCTGGCCTCAATCAAGGCTTCGGCACCGCCGCGCAGCACCTTGGCGGTGATGTCTTGGTAGCTATCGGAGGCGTCGACCGATTCGGGCAGGCGTTGATCCTGGCTCAAGACCTCCCCGGCCAGTCGCAGCTTGAGTTCCTGAAATCCGCGTAAGCCGAGACTTTGGCAGAACCGCACCACAGTGGCGGGAGACACACCCACTGCCTGCCCGATTTCCGTCACTGACAGCCGCAGCACCCCACCCGGTTGATTCAATACCCACTTGCTGACCCGCTGCTCCGCGTTGGTCATGGTTTGGCTGGCCGCGCGGATCAGTTCCATGATGCCGCCATCCAGCCCGGTGAAGTCCGGCGTGATTGTTTGAGTAGTCACGCTGACGAAACTAGTTAGCCTTGTTGAACGCTAGGGAAACAACAACTCAATATCACCCGAACGCTGAAAGAACATTTCTTCCAGAGTTCGGGTGATATTGAAACGATAGTTCAGGCTTAGCGTTCAGGCGGAGCATCCTGAGGCCGGTTTCGCAGTTGAATAGGCAGGCGGAGCCATAGGGGATTCGACGTGATTTTGCTACGCAAAATCACCGTCTTCGCCTTCCCGCTGGTCAGGCTCAGACCGTTCGCTGTTCGGAAGCACATCGGTGCTTCCTCACCTGACGCGAACGCCCTCACGGGTTCGAATCCGCGACACTTAATAAACGGGTGGGCCACCCCCGACCAGGGGGCGGCCCACCCGTTTGTGGAGCATAGGGGATTCGAACCCCTGACCTTCGCATTGCGAACGCGACGCGCTACCAACTGCGCTAATGCCCCAGCGCTTGTCGGCGCGGACCACCCTATCACCTGAGGGAACCAGAGTGAATTTCTACAGGTTTCTGTTCGGTGTTTTTCTCGAGGGGAAGAGGCTAAACGATTCCGTGCTCATCCCATTGGCGGGGTTCCAGTTGTGGGCGGGTCCACTGGTAGTCGGAGGCGAACAGCGGGGATGAGATCATCAGGTCGGCGGTGGCGGAATTGCAGGCTGCAGGGGCGTTCCAGAGGGCGGCCAGGCGCAGCAATGCTTTGACATCGGGGTCGTGGGGTTGCGGCTCAAGCGGGTCCCAGAAGAACAGCAATACGTCCAGGCGTCCCTCAGCGATCATGGCACCGACTTGTTGGTCGCCCCCGACTGGACCCGAGAGTAGCTTCTTTACTGGCAGTCCGAGTTCGTATTCGATCATGGTTCCGGTTGTGCCGGTCGCCCATAACTCATGTTTGGCTAGGGTGCCGCGATTGAATTCGGCCCAACGCAGTAAATCTGTCTTTTTGTTATCGTGCGCAACTAGCGCGATCCGCCGACGCACGGCGGGAGAGTCTTGAACCATGAGTCCCAGCTTGCCAGATTCTGCTTAACAATGAGTGACATTGAACTGATCTTTAGAGGTTGCGCCAATAGGTTGCGGGTT
>JAISCH010000065.1 GCA_031265725.1 Propionibacteriaceae bacterium | reverse complement strand
ACTGCTTATCGGGCAAACTGAACTGAGGAGAAGGTGAATAGCGCTCCCATCGACCAGCCGTCGGTGGGAGCGCACTCAACCGTTATCCAATGAATATTCCGCGTTACTCACTGGGACGGGCGAACCGTCAGCCTCCTCGGGTGAAGCTGTTTACGTAGTCGGTGCCACGAGCGCGGTCCCAACTGGCGTGGATTTCCATCTCGGCTTCGGCGCGGCCTACCCAGACGGCGCCTTCTACGCTCTTGCCTGGCTCCAGGTCTTTGTAGACGGAGAAGAAATGCTCAATTTCTAGCAGGGTCAGATTGGGCAGGTCGGTCAATTCCTTGATGTTGCTCTGCCGTTGGTCGGCCAACGGGATGCAGAGGACTTTGTCGTCGCCGCCCATCTCGTCCTTCATCCGGAACATTCCAATCGCCCGGCAGGCGATCAGCGCACCGGGGAAAGTTGCCTCTGGCACCAGCACCATGGCGTCGAGAGGATCGCCGTCCTGGCCCAATGTCCCCTCGATGAAGCCGTAGTCATTCGGATATTGAGTGGCGGTGAATAGAGTTCGGTCGAGACGAATCCGGCCAGTGTGATGGTCCATCTCATATTTATTCTTGGTACCCTTGGGAATCTCAATGGTCACATCGAAATTCAATGCGGGGGCCATATGTGGCGTTGCAAACGACTGGTAAGCCATTCTCGTCACCTGTTGCCTCTCTGTCGGAAGTTAGCCGAGCTAGTGCTAAGCGTCTGAAACACTGACGAATGAGTCAAGTTTTGCTCACTCTCGGGGTACCCACATAGTATCCGACCATTGCGGAAGGAACTATGCGGAGCCTTCTGGATGAAAGAATAACGCTATCGGGAAGTTGATCGGAGAAAGCCTATGTCGGCTCGCCGCGTACTCACCGGCATGATCGTGTCCGCAAGCATGATCGCGTTGAGTTCCTGCTCATTGCAGAGCCCAACCGTGCCAACGGACGCGCTCTCCCCCACGCCCAGTCTCAGCACCCCGGCAGTCCCAAGCAGCACTGTCGAATCATCGCCCCCGGAACCGATACTTCCCGATCCGGACAAGCTGGCCAAGAAAGTACAAAAGGTGTCCAGTTCTGGGCTGGGCTCCACCTCGGTAGTGATCCTCGACCCGGACGGAGAAGTCCTCTTCAGCAGCAAGAACAAGCCGATGGTCCCAGCGTCCGCCATCAAGATTCTCACCACGATGGCCACTATCGACACTCTGGGCCCGACTACCACTTTCCAAACCAAAGTGGTCCGTTCCGGAAAGGGCGTCGTCCTGGTGGGCGGCGGCGATCCGCTGTTGGTGGGCAAGAAGTCGAAGTCAGCGGCCAAGCCCGCCAATATGAACGACCTGGTGGCCCAGACGGTAGCCCAGTTGAAGCTGTCCGGGACGAAGAGTGTCGTCCTGGGCTACGACGACTCTCTCTTCAGCGGCCCGCAGTGGAGTCCGAGTTGGAAGTCGAGTTGGAAGCCGAACACGCCACGGATCAGCGCGCTGATGGTCGACTCCGGCGCGGTCAGCACCTACGTGGCCGCTCCCGACCCGGCGAAGCACGCCGCCGAGACCTTCGCCAAAAAGCTGAAGGCGAAGGGGATCAAGGTCAGCCGGATTCGTAAGGAGAAAGCCAAAGCCGATGCCGAGCAGTTGGCCGTCGTCACCTCGGCCCCGCTGGAGACGGTCGTCAACTACACCATGCGCTACTCGCACAACGTCTCGGCTGAAGTGATGCTGCGCCACCTCGCTTTGGCCACCGGCGGCAAACCGAGCTTCGACGGCGGCTCGAAAGCGTTGACCGCCTGGCTGAAGGCCAACCAGCTCTGGGAGTCGAAGATGGTCATGGACGGCGGCAGCGGCCTCTCCATGAAAGTGAAGGTGAGCGCCTTGGTGCTGGCCAAAGCCATCCGACTCGCCCAAGCCGAGCAGCGTTACGCCCCGGTCCTGTCCGGCCTGCCCACCGCTGGGAAGAACGGCACCCTCAAGAAACGCTTCAATGACAAATCCGAGAAAGCCGGCGTCGGCGTCGTCCACGCCAAGACTGGGACACTGCGCGATGTCGCCGCTCTCGTCGGCTGGCTGACCACCAGCGACGGGGCGACGCTGAGTTTCGCCGCCATCACCAACGACACCAAAGGCCAACGCGCCAAGGCGTACAACTGGCTGGACCGGACGGCCGCCGCTATCGCCTCCTGCGGCTGTAGCTGACCAGTATCAGTAGCGCCGACGCGGGTGCCTGCCGTGGTGAACGATGCTTCCAAGGCTGTAGCTGACCAATATCGGGGGCACCGAGCAGGACGCGCTAGGCGGCTAATTCAATAAAAATAGCTAAGCGGTTGCGCCAATAGGTTGCGGGTTAAGCCAGCTATTGATGCGACCTCTCAGACGGCACTTGCGGTATTGAAGCGCTAGAATAGATAGAGTTGCACTGTGGAAGAAATTGGCTTCATTGATTGGGAACGCGCCCGCAATGTCGGTCGCGGACTGGTGCCGGTGGGCAAGCAGCTCCCCGCAGAAGAAATAGCAGAACTAGTCGCCTCGATAAAGCAGGCGGCAGCGGCGGCGACAGAGCATGTCGCCGAAGTCACCCAACTCTCCAAAGGAGCGGATTCGATTGTCCTGGTTCTGGACCGGGCAAATTGGATTTCGGCCTGTGCCGCCTCCGGCGAGGCCATCATGGGCGCACTCGGCGCTGACGCGGTAGCGAAAAACCGCTTGGACCAGTTCGTCGGCGCATCGCGCGGAGTGCAAGTCGGGGTGGCGCTCTCGGCGGTCTCCACCCGTATCCTGGGACAATTCGACCCCTTCGCCGAACAGGCCCGGCTGCTATTGATCGCCCCCAACATCTACCAGGTAGAGCACGAGATGATGGTCAATCCGGAGGACTTCCACCTGTGGGTGTGCCTGCAGGAGGAGACGCACCGGTTCCAATTCGGACATGCGCCGTGGTTGCGCGGCCATATCATCAGCCTGATCCAAGCGATGTTGAACGAGGAGAGCGGCATCACTTGGCCGAAAGCCAGCAAAGGCACCTCGATCCTTGACGTGGTGCTCAATCCAGAACAGCGGACCATCCTGGACACGATCAGCGCGGTTATGTCGCTCATGGAAGGCTACGCCGACGTGATGATGGACCGAGTTGGCACCGCAGTGGTGCCGACCCTGCCGATCATCCGGCGGGCGTTCGAGGCCCGCCGCGACCGTCGCGGTTGGGCGGCAGTGATCGGGAAATTCCTCGGCAACGACCTGAAACTGGCCCAATACCGGGATGGGGCGGCGTTCTGCCGTGGCGTCATCGAGCAGGTATCCGTCAGCGGGTTGAACGCTGCGTTCTCCTCCGCCGACTCGCTGCCGACCATGGCAGAGATCCACGATCCGGACGCCTGGGTGAAGCGGGTACACGGCTAATTAGATGACTCGGAAGGCACTCGGTCCAGCCACTTTGCAGCTCGTTCAGGCGGTGGCCGCAATGGCTTCCACTTCGATGCTGGTCGCCTGCTCTGGCGGGGCGGACTCGATGGCCCTGGCCGCCGCTGCAGCCATCGTTGGGAGAAGGCGCAAGCTCGGGGTGCGCGCACTGGTGGTGGACCACGGATTGCAGGACGGCTCCCGACAGACAGCCGAACTGGCCGTGGAACGGCTGTGGACCGCTGAGATCGCGGCCCAGGTCGTCACGGTGCGGGTGGACACCACTGCTGGCACCGGCATCGAGGCCGCTGCCCGGCTGGCCCGCTATCAGGCGCTCCAAGACGCCGCCCGTCCAGCCGAGATTATTCTGCTCGGGCACACCTTGGACGACCAGGCCGAGACCGTGCTGCTGGGCCTGGCCAGGGGATCGGGAATCCGTTCGTTGGCCGGGATGCCGCCAGTTCGCGGGCCGTTCCGGCGTCCGCTGCTCTCCGTGCGCCGTAGTGTCACCCGGCAGGCCTGCGCGGAATTGGCCTTGGAGTGGTGGGACGATCCGCAAAATGCCGAGCCGCGCTTCACCAGAGTGCGCGTCCGGCAACGGGTGTTGCCGGTATTGGAGGAAGAGCTCGGCCCCGGCGTCGCTGAAGCCCTCGCCCGTACCGCCGAATCCGCCCGGATCGACGCCGACTATCTGGACACCCTGGCCGACACAGCTAAGACCGAGATGGAGACCGATACTCTAAACCGTCTCGACCCGGCCATCCGGCTGCGGATCATCCGCGATTGGCTGCGCGCGGGCGGCAGCACTGAACTCGGCAGCGTCCATCTGCAGGCGGTGGACGCCCTAGTCACCGATTGGCACGGGCAGAAATTTGTCGACGTTCCCGGCCTGCGGGTACGCCGGATTAACGGACAGTTGGTAGCTGAGGCCGATTGAACGGGTAACATCAGGGGGTGGATTCTGCTGATATCGCCAACGACCTGACTGAAGTTCTCTACACCAAAGACCAAATCGCCGCCCGGCTGGCCGAATTGGCCGCTGAGATTGATCGTGACTACGCCGACAAGAACCCGCTGCTGGTCGGAGTGCTCAACGGCGCGGTGATGGTCGTCGCCGATCTGTCCCGGGCTTTGAAGATTCATTGCGAGATGGATTGGATGGCCGTCTCGTCCTATGGTTCCGGAACGCAGACCTCCGGCGTGGTCCGCATCCTCAAAGATTTGAACGCTCACCTGGCGGGCAGGCATGTGATCGTGGTGGAGGACATAATCGACACCGGGCTGACCTTGAGCTATCTGATGCAAAACCTCGCCACCCGCGAACCGGCCAGCCTGCAGATCATGACGATGTTCCGTAAGCCAGCGGCCATCCAGGTGGAATTGGACATCGCTTACGTGGGTTTCGACATTCCCAACCAATTCGTCGTCGGTTATGGCCTTGACTACGCCGGACGGTACCGCAACTTGACCGGCGTCGGGATTCTCTCTCCCGCGATCTATAGCTGACGATTACCGCACCCGGCAGCCTCGCCCGGCCCCTCCCGTCAGCCGGGTATTTTGCAGAGATTCCAGTGATCGGACGCTTTGCCGGGGACTCCGCGTGGACGTAGCACGGGTGAAATTTTGCGCGGCAGGTACGCTCAGTTCGTCCGTCAACGCTTCAATCGGCCAGTGGTCTAGACTTTACTGAGTCTGGCAAGGCTCAAGAAGCCTGATGTCTCTCAAAGGTAGGCGATGAAGAAAAACCGTATCTGGCGATCCCCACTGATACTGATTGGCGTGGCAATGGTGCTTTTCATTGCCATCACCTCACTGATCTCAACCTCTAGTGGCTACACGGAGAAGCCCACCTCCGACGTGGTCGCGTTGATCAATGGCACGACACCGCTCAAGGAAGTCATCGTCACCGATGGCGAGCAGACGATCCAAATCGAGACCAAGTCGAACCCCCCGCAGAAGATTCGTTCGGTCTGGGTGGCGTCGCAGAGCGACTCGTTGGTGAAACGGTTGGACGAGCGCGTCTCCCAAGGGACCCTCGACAGTTGGAAGGGCGAGAACCCGCAGCCGTCCATCTGGAGCACCTTCCTGTTCAGCGTGGTGCCCTTCATTGTGATCGCGGTGTTGTTCTTCTTCATGCTCAACAATGTGCAGGGCGGCAATCGCGTGCTCGGCTTCGGCAAGTCCAAGGCCAAACTGGCTTCCAAAGACACTCCGAAGACGACTTTCGCCGACGTCGCCGGATGCGATGAGGCCATTGAGGAACTTCAGGAGATCCGCGAATTCTTGTCCGAGCCGGCCAAATTCCAAGCTGTCGGCGCGAAGATTCCCAAGGGCGTCCTGCTCTACGGCCCTCCCGGAACTGGCAAAACACTGTTGGCCCGGGCCGTTGCCGGTGAGGCCGGAGTGCCGTTCTTCTCAATTTCCGGTTCGGATTTCGTGGAGATGTTCGTCGGCGTCGGCGCCTCCAGGGTGCGAGACCTGTTCGAGCAGGCCAAGGAGGCCGCTCCAGCGATCATCTTCATTGACGAGATCGACGCGGTTGGACGCCATCGCGGCGCAGGCATGGGCGGTGGCCACGACGAACGCGAGCAAACCCTGAATCAGTTGCTGGTGGAAATGGACGGCTTCGACATGAACGGCGGTGTGGTGCTGATCGCGGCCACCAACCGTCCGGACGTTCTCGATCCGGCGCTGCTGCGTCCGGGCCGCTTCGACCGGCAGATTTCCGTGGAGGCCCCCGATATAAAGGGCCGCTACCAGATTCTGCGCATCCACGGCGCGAACAAGCCGCTGGCCCCAGACACCGATCTGGAATCTGTCGCCAAGCGCACCCCTGGTTTCACTGGTGCCGACCTGGCCAACGTGCTGAACGAGGCGGCGCTGCTGACCGCGCGCAGCAATCGGCAGTTCATTGGCAAAGCAGAGCTTGACGAGGCCATCGACCGAGTGGTCGCCGGACCACAGAAACGCACCAGGGTGATGGACGAGAAGGAATTGCTCGTCACCGCCTATCACGAGAGCGGGCACGCCTTGGTGGCCGCAGCTATGCCCGGCACCGATCCGGTGCAGAAGGTGACGATCCTGCCCAGGGGCCGGGCGTTGGGGTACACGATGGTGATGCCAGACGCCGACAAATACTCCACCACTCGCGGCGAATTGCTCGACCAACTGGCTTATATGCTCGGTGGCCGGGCAGCGGAGGAATTGGTTTTCCACGATCCGACGACTGGTGCCAGCAATGACATTGAGAAGGCGACCAAGGTCGCTCGGGCGATGGTCACCCAATACGGCATGACTGAGGCCCTGGGAGCGGTCCGGATCGGCACCGGGGATCAGGACCCGTTCTTGGGCCGGGACTACGGGCATCAGCGGGACTACTCCGAGGATATCGCCGCCAAAGTGGACGAGGAAGTGGCCAAGCTGCTCGCCAACGCGCATCAGGAGGCATTCGACTGCCTCAAGGAGAACCGCGACGTGCTGGACGCCTTGGTGCGTGAGCTATTCGAGAATGAGACGCTGGACAAGGAACAGGTGGCGAAGGTTTTCGAGCCGTTGAGACGGCATCCCAATCGTCCGGCCTGGACTGGTTCGGATTCCCGCGTTCCCTCCGACATTCCTCCCATCGATCCGCCGCCGATGAAGGAGCGGCAGCCACTGTCCGCCAGTGTGCCGCCAGCGGCGTTGCCGCCTGGGCAGGCGAACCCGGCCCAGCTCCCGCCGATGCCCTATCCGCCGCCGCCAACTGGGGGGTACCCCGGATTCCCGCCGCCAGCGGGTTCCGGCTATTATCCGCCGCCCGGCCAGCCCTACCCCGGCCCGTATCCGATGCCTGGGCAATACCCGCCGCCCGGTGGTCAGTATCCGGCACCTGGGCAATACCCGGCCCCTGGTAGTCAGTATCCGCCGCCCGGCCAGTATCCGGTCCCTGATGGGCAATATCCCGCCCCTGGCCAATATCCGGCACCGAATGGCCCGCTCCCGCCGTCCTATCAGCCGCCGGAGGCACAGCCGTTCAGCTATCCGCCGCTGCAGCCAAGCGACTCCATGACCTATCCGCCCAGTCAGGCCGGTGATTTCATCCCACAGCCGTTGTCGTCCGACTCCATTACACAGCCGTATGACTCCATCCCGCAGCCGGACGACTCTGTCCCCCAGCCGTATGACTCCATCTCACAGCCAGACGATTCTGTCCCTCAGTCGGACGATTCTGTTCCACAGCAGTCAGACCAGACCAGCGATCCCATCCCGCAGCCTCAGCCGGACGATTCCGTACCCCAGCCGGACGACTCCAGCTCACAACCGGACGACTCTGTGCTAGCCCCGCCAGACCAGACCGGCGATCCCGAAAGCGCTACCGAGGACGGTAGCGGCCCGGACGGCGAACTCCCAGCCGACAAGTCGTAAGGCTGGTAAGACTGGAATGGCTATCGACCAAGAGCGGATAGCGAACGCGGTGCGCGAATTCCTGCTGGGCATCGGTGAGGACCCCGACCGGGACGGCCTGCGCGAGACTCCCGCTCGGGTGGCCAGGGCCTGCGTCGAAGTGTTCGATGGCATGAACAGCGACCCGGCCGCGATCCTGTCCACCACTTTCGACCTGGGCCACGACGAATTGGTCCTGGTCAAGGACATCGCCGT
>JAISCH010000049.1 GCA_031265725.1 Propionibacteriaceae bacterium | reverse complement strand
GCGTCGGCGGCGGCTTGACGCAGGGCGACCGCACGGGTGAAATCTGCTTGGGTGGGCATCCCGTAGGCTCGGGCGGTGGTGTCGTGCATTTCCACGACGTAGCGGCGCAGTCTCGCGGCGAAGGTGGAGGCCACTTCTCCAGGCATCGCTGTCTGCGGGCGTCCGAAGACGACATGGACATGCGGACGTCCGGGCACTGGGACATTGGCGCCCAAAGGCATCGCCGCATAGGCGCCGACCAGGGCGATTGGCAGTATCGGCACATTGACCGAAATGCTCAAGGCCGCCGCGCCGGGGGTGAAATTGCCCATCGCCCCACTGCGGGTACGGGTGCCCTCCGGGAAGATCAGCAGCGGGACGCGGTCGTTCAGCAATGCCCGGGCCATTCCGCTGTGATTGCGCAGGCCGCCCCGATCCACTGGAAAGGCGTTGAAGAACAGCGAGGTGGAGAGCTTTTTGTACCAGGAGTCGAAGAAATAATCCGCCGCCGCCCCCGCTGACAGATTCCGGGACAACCGCCTGGGCAACGCGCCGAAGACCAAGCAAGTGTCGAGGTGGCTGGAGTGGTTCGCAATGACGATGAAAGGCGCTTCGATGTCTTCCAAATTGCGGCGGGCGTGGGTGTGCACGCTCAAAGCAGACCAGATGTATGGCTTCATCAGCATCATCTGCGCGAAGAATCTCGCGGCTGCTAGGCCTGCGGAATGGTAACGGCTGGTGTTCGGCTGAGACACAAGCACCTTTCTGGGAAGGAAGACTTAATGCATGACTCTACAACCTTTTACCGTCGTAGCTGATAATCCCACCGCTCAGGCTCTGCTCCGGGCCAACATCCGGGAGACATAACCGACCGCGCTACGCGGTGCGTGACGGGCGAGGAAGGCCGCCACCTTCCAGCGTTTGGCTGGGATGGAGATGGCCTTTCCGGCGTCGATATCGGCCAGCGCCTTGGCCGCCATCCGGTCCACGTCCACCCAGACGAAGCCTGGGATGGCCGAGGTGCGGATGCCCGCGCGTTGATGGAATTCGGTCTTCACCCAACCGGGGCAGACAGCGGTGACACTCACCCCGGTGTTGTGCAATTCAGCGGCCAAGCCCTCCGAATAGGAGCGCACCCAGGCTTTCACCGGGGAGTAGTGGCCCTGGGCGATCCAGGAGGCGAGCGAGGAGATATTGGCGATCTTGCCGTGGCCACGGGCTTTCATCGCCCGTCCGGCAGCGCCGCCGAGGATCAGCACCGCCAGGCACATGACTTGCAATGCCTCTTGATGGATCGACCAATCCGGGTCGAGCAGCCCGCTGTGCAGGCCGAATCCGGCATTGTTCACCAAGAGGTCCACCGGACGTTCGGCATCCTCCAAACGGGCGGCCACAGCCTCGACATCCGCGAGGTCAGCCAGGTCGGCCGTGATCGTCTCGACCCGGACCTGATGGGCCGCGATCAATTCATCGGCGCAGCGCCGCAATCTCTCGCTGTCCCGCGCGACCAGCACCAAATCTGTCCCGCGAGCGGCCAGCGCCCGGGCGAATGCCGCACCGATGCCAGAGGTGCCGCCCGTGATCAATGCTGTAGTCATAATTCACCATACCTTGAAGCTGTTCCCGCCAGGAATTTTAACCACTGGAAACGTTTGGCCGCCGGGAACAGACGAGCCAAATTTTGTTTTTCTCGGGGTCCCCAAAAAGTACCGGACTGCAGCGAAGTGGAAGGAGGACACTTTTTGGGGTAATTAATTTATCGCCGCCACTGTTTCCCGGGCCATCGCCAATTCCTCGTTGGTCGGGATGACCAGCACCGCTACCGGAGAGTCCGGTGTGGAAATCCTTCGGGCCTGCTTGGAACGGGCGTTGTTGGCTTCCGGATCGAGGACGAAGCCGAATGGCTCCAGCGCCCGGATGGTGCGCTCGCGGACCATGACCTGATTCTCGCCGACGCCAGCGGTGAAGGTGAGCGCTTCGACATGTCCCAACAGGGCCAGGTAGGAGCCGATGTAGCTGATCAGCCGGTGTACGTAAACATCCATCGCCAGCAGCGCTCTCTCGTCCCCGGCGTCCATCATCGGTTCGAGGTCGCGGAAGTCATTCACCCCGGAGAGCCCGATCAGCCCCGACTTCTTGTTCAAAAAATCGTCAATCTCAGCGATGCTCATCCCCGCTTGGTTGGCCAGGAAGGGGGTCAGGCCCGGATCGACATCGCCGGAACGAGTGCCCATCACCAGACCGGCCAGCGGCGTCAGACCCATCGAGGTATCCACGGCTGCCCCAGCCTGGATGGCTGAGATCGATGCGCCGTTGCCCAGGTGAGCCACGATCTGATTGAAGCTGGCCATATCTTTGCCGAGGAATTCGGCCGCCTTGCGGGATACGTAGGAATGCGACGTGCCGTGGAAGCCGTATTTGCGGATCCCGTAGCGCTTGGCCAGGTCAGTGTCGATGGCGTAGCTGTACGCCTGCGCTGGCAGGGTGGAGAAGAAGGCGGTGTCGAACACCGCGACATGTGGTACGTCCGGCAATTCGGCGCGGGCGGCATCGATACCGGCGATCCCCGGAGGGTTGTGCAGCGGGGCGAGCGGGATGAGCTCGCGCAATGCCGCGATGACCGCGTCGTCGATGACTGTGGTCTCCCGGAAACGCTCCCCGCCGTGTACGCAGCGATGCCCGACGGCGACTACTTCGTTCAGTGAGGGTCCGTACTGCTCGAACATGGCGACCATATGGGCCAGCGCGACTTTGTGGTCGGGGTAGACCCGCTGGTCCGAGTGCTTATTACCGTCATGGGTGTGATCGATGGTGCCCAAGTCCTCGCCGATCCGCTGGATCAGCCCGGTCGCGGTCACCGCCTCTGACTCGGCGTCGATGACTTGGTATTTGACAGATGATGATCCGCAGTTCAGTAGCAGAATCGGTTTGCTCACGTATTTCTCCTTGTCAGCCTTGAGCTTGAATGCAGGTAAAGGCAATGGTGTTTACGATATCCCGGACTAGTGCGCCACGGGAAAGATCGTTGACTGGCTTGTTCAGTCCTTGTAGGACTGGACCGATGGCTATTGCGCCCGAGGTTCTTTGGACGGCTTTGTAGGCGATATTTCCGGCGTTGAGGTCCGGGAAGATGAACACGTTGGCCTGCCCGGCCACGGGCGAGTCCGGCAGCTTGGCCTTGGCGACGATTGGATCGTAGGCCGCATCGAATTGGATCGGTCCCTCGACCGGCAGCTCGGGGGCTTTCTCGCGCGCCAGTTTGGTGGCTTCCCGGGCGGTGTCCACATCTGGGCCGACTGCGGATTCGCCGGTGGAGTAGGACAGGATCGCCACTCTCGGCTCGATGCCGAATCTCACCGCTGTCTGGGCAGTGGAGACGGTGATGTCGGCCAACTGCTCTGGGGTCGGATTGGGGTTGACCGCGCAGTCGGCGTACACATCGACCCGCTCGCCCAGCACCATCAGGAAGGAGCCGGAGACGACTGAGACGCCGGGTTTGGTCTTGATGAATTCCAGCGAGGGACGAATGGTGTTGGCAGTGGTGTTCACCGCGCCGGAGACCATGCCGTCAGCCAGGCCGAGATGGACCATCATGGTGCCGAAGTAGGAGCCGTCCCTCATCTTCTGGGCGGCCTGCTCCAAGGTGACGCCCTTGCGGGCACGCAAAACTGCGTATTCACTGGCGCACTTTCCGGCCAATTCGGGATCGTCCATATCGACGATCTGGGCCGCCGACAAGTCGAGGCCGAGTGTGGCAGCCTTGGCTCTCACCGAGTCAGCTTTGCCGAGCAGGACTATCTTGGCGATGCCCGCCCGCAGCACAATGTCAGCCGCGCGCAGGATACGCTCTTCGTTGGATTCAGGGAGGACGATGGTGCGCTGGTTCGCGCGAGCCAACTCTTGCAATTTGACCTCAAACGAGGTTGGGCTGTCAGCGCCAATGCTTTCACTCACCCGGCCAGGTTATCGCTAATTGGCCACCCCTATCACCCCGCAAGCGGCCTCCCCCCAGTTTTCGCCGAAAAAGAGGCATCCCCGTCCCCTTCTCACTTCAACAGGCACAGTGCCTACCCCTTGCTGGTCAACGTCGTAGTCGGCACCTAGACATGGTTCGACCCGCCGCTCTAGCCTGAAACCAAGCACGCGCACCATACGGAGACTATTCGAACGGCGGGTCTGTCTAAGAGAACAAATTACTATACAAATTCCCATCCATACCCAGGATGCACCACAGTTGCACTCCAAACTCGAACCCTGATGCATCGGAAGCAGAGACGTGGCTGACCTTCGGTTGAGAGTGGCTGCGGTAACGTCTACTGCATTCTTTGATGTCCCCAGAATGTGACAATTTGTTAAACTATGCTAGTTATCACTAGCAGGAGGTAGTAATGGATACTGTTCAGCTTGCCACAAGGGTTGAGAAGTCACAGGATCGGCTGTTTCGGGAAACGACGCGCCAGCTTGGGACGACTCCCGCTGATGCGATGCGGGTGTTTGTGGCCGCGTTTAACCAGCACCGGGGTTTCCCCTTCGATGTGAGACTTGCTCCCGTGGTTGAGCCTTTTGACAACGAAGAAGAGGCCGCTGATTTTGTTACCCGTATGTCTAGGAAAATGATTAATGAAACGTGGTGAAATCTGGACGCTGCAAGACGACCACTATGCCAGCAAGGCTCGCCCTGCCGTCATTCTCCAGTCCGAACTGGTTGACGAGTTTGACTCTGTGATCGTGTCGCTTTTCACGAGTTTCAAACGGGAGTCATCGCCGACCAGAGTGCAAGTGGAGCCGTCGTTATCCAACGGTCTGACGAAGATCAGTTATGTCATGGTGGAGAAGCTGTTCACCGTGCCGCGAAGTGACCTTGGCGCACTTATCGGTTGTCTAACCGATGAACAGTTACATGCCGTATCTCGTAGTCTCGTCAACGTGCTGGCAATTACCGCCGAAGACTTGACTCAGGCCGGTTGATTGGTTGTCGGAATCAACCGAGTGCGGGTTGAAACGAAGAGTGCTCCAGGGGTCAGGTGAGGGTGGCTACCATGATTGCTTTTATGGAGTGCATTCGGTTTTCGGCTTGGTCGAAGACTATGGAGGCTTCGGATTCAAAGACTTCTTCGGTTACTTCTAGTTCGGGGAGGCCGAAGAGTTGGTATACCTGTTCGGCTACGGTGGTTTCGCGGTTGTGGTAGGCGGGGAGGCAGTGCATGAATTTCACTTCGGGGTTGCCGGTGCGTTCCAGCAGTTGCTGGGTGACTTGGTAGTCGCGGAGCAATTCGATGCGTTCTGACCAGACGGCTTGTGGCTCGCCCATGGAGACCCAGATATCGGTGTGGATGAAGTCGCAGCCGCGTACTCCGGCGCTGATGTCGTCGGTGATGGTGATCCTGGCTCCGGTTTCGGCGGCGAGTTCCTGGGCGGATGCCACCACAGCGGCGGGGGGTTGGAGCGGGGCCGGGGCGACGATCCGGACGTCGGCACCGGTCATCGCGCCGCCGACCAACAGTGAGCAGCCCACGTTGAAACGGGCGTCGCCCACGTAGGCGAAGGAGATTTCCGGGTCGGCCTTGCCGCTCGACTCGCGCATGGTGAAGGTGTCGCAGAGGCATTGGGTGGGATGCCACTCGTCGGTCAGTCCGTTCCACACCGGCACCGAGGAGAAACGGGCCATCTCCTCGACGGTCTGCTGCTTCGCGCCGCGATACTCGATGCCGTCGAATAGCCTGGAGAGCACCCGCGCGGTGTCGGCGGGGGACTCCTTGTGCCCCAACTGGGAGGAATTTCCGTCCATCTGGGTGACATGTGCGCCCTGGTCGTGGGAGGCGACCTCGAAAGCGGAACGAGTGCGGGTGGAGGTCTTCTCGAAGATCAGCGCGAAATTCATCCCGCTCAACCGCTGGCGTTGCGTGCCCGACTTGCGTTCCGCCTTCAACTCGGCAGTCAGGGCCAGCAGATGCTGCCACTCCGCAGGGGTGAAATCCAGCTCTTTCAGGTAATGCCGTCCATGCAGGTTGATCGCCATTGTGACGCCTTCCGATCTGTCCAAAGGAAGGAAATACCATACACCCTTGATCAGGCATGACAGCATAGATTCATGTTCTTACGCTTTCTAGTTCGTTTCCTGGCCAGTGCGGCCGCTCTCGCAGTGGCCACTTACCTGTTGCCCGGCATCCACACCGACGCTGTCACTGATCAGGACAAGATTTGGATCGTGCTGGGGGTGGCGGTCATCTTCGGGATCGTGAATGCCGTCGTCAAGCCGTTGTTCAAGTTCGTGGCGACGCCGATCATCTTTCTGACGCTGGGGCTTTTCCTGCTGGTCGTCAACGCCATGCTGTTGCAATTGGTGGCCTGGCTGTCTGGGATCGTGGGGCTGAGCTGGCGAGTGGACGATTGGGGCTCGGCTTTCCTGGGTGCGCTGATAGTGTCGGTGGTCAGTTTCATCCTGAACGCTTTTTTCAACACCAAGGGTATGGACCATCGCTAAGGCAGGGAAGGTCATGACGGCCGAGCCCTACGTCATCTTCATCTGCCTGGGGAATATCTGCCGTTCAGCGATGGCGGAACGAGTCGCGCGGCACTGGGCGGACGAGGCCGGATTGGCCGTGCGTTTCACCAGCGCTGGAATCAGCGACGAGGAGCAGGGCAGGCCGAT
>JAISCH010000023.1 GCA_031265725.1 Propionibacteriaceae bacterium | reverse complement strand
CGTATGGTTGCGGCATGACAGCCCGAGTTGTTGAGTCTGATCCTGCGATCCGGATTACTACCGGTCAGGCCGCTGAGATGCTTGGTGTCTCTCGGCAGACATTGGTGCGAATCCTGATGGTTGGAGAGCTTCCGTACAGTCAGCCATCCAAGCACCGCTATCTGCTCTTGGCAGATGTGCTGCGATACAAAGCGGACCACGAGTGGGGCGACTTCTCACCTGAGCAGAAGTCTGCCAACCGGGACTTCCTTGATGCGGAGTTGCTGGCTGCCTCCAGCCAGGGAATCGTATAGTCCTCCGATGCCCAAAGTGCTCGACTTCTCCTTCTCGCGTCGCATGCTAGTTGACGCGACGATCTGGTCGGATTGCTAAGCGCTGGCTAGTTCGCGGTCGATGGCACGGCGGATCACGTCGGAGCGAGTCTCGTGATTACGGGCAGCGAGTTGGTCGACTGCGGCGATCCGGTCGGGATCAAGGCGCACGGGCACGGTCGCGGCAGCCCTCGTTCCGACGGTGAGAGGGCGTCCGGCTTGGCGCGTATGCGTTTCCAGGAAGGCGATGTCATAACCTAGTTCGGCTTCCCTTACGGCTGCGTCGAACGCATCTTTGGCTTTCTGGCTATAGCTGGAATCTGTGGTATTGGGCATGGTCACCTCCTTTCTTTGCGGTATCCGGGCAGTAGCGGGTAGTAGGACTTACGCAGTGGCATAGCATGGATCAGTATCATTTCGTTTGAACCGTCGGGGTCGTCGATCAGGACAACCTCGAGTGGTGTGCCATTCAAGCCAAAGCCGATGCGAAGTTCCTTGTACGGATCAAGGCTTGACAAGACGACAATACGCACCGGAATTGTTGCGGCATGCTCAGCATCGGTCCGTGCCACATCCCACTTGTCTGCTGACCCGTAGAACTTCACTCTAATATCGTATCGCGTAATTCAATACAGCGAAATCTGTCTAGCCAGAGGCATGTTGACGGATTCCCGTAACGACAGCGGCAAATTTGCTCTCGTCTAGGCGGCCGCCGATGCGGCGCACTCCGGAGGCGTCCAGCCGTAGGATGCGGTCTACTCGGGCTTCGGAGACTCGGTATTGCTTGTCCCAGGGGCCGGGGCCGATTTCCACCCAGTAGCGGCCCTCACTATTCTCCTGCTCCCGGTCGAGGTCGTGGTCTTGGCTGGTCAGCATCACACCGAGCAGCCAATCGCCGTCCTTGCCGACGATCAACGCTGGACGGTCTTTGCCCTGGCGGTGGTCCTCTTGATAGGGAATCCAGGCCCAGACGACTTCGCCGGGGTCGGGCAGGTCGTCAGCGATGGGTGCGTAACTCAAGTCGGGGATTCCGATGAAGTCACCCGGATAGGGTTTGCTGAGTCGCTGTGCACGAGGTTGGCGTTTGACTGGCGTGGTGGCTTCCCGCCGCTGGACTGTCCGTCCGAACGCCTGCCACATGCGTTTGTAGTCAGGCATGCCGGGGATTGCTGTGGTCGGGCTGGGGATCAAGATAACGGGCCAAAGGACCGTAATAGACATTGCTGACCGGGGGAGAGAAAGTCGGCTCATGGTGACGCAGCAGGTGCCAACTGGCGACGTATCGCGTTGTCGGCGGCACCCAGGCCAAGACCGCCGCCGCCAAGGAAAGCGCAATCGCCGGGTAGGCGAAAATATTGAGCAGCACGCCCAGTCCGGAGACGACGAAGGTGATGATCGCGGCGACGCGCGCCCAGCGGTAACCGGCGAATACGTAATAGCCGCTGATCGCCGCCGCGATACTGGGTAGTAATCCGATCACGGTCAACGCCACGGCCAGCAGAACGCGCCAACCCGATCCGAGGTAGGTCGGGATCAGTTCAGTCAGCAGACTGGCCTCGTTGAATCTCTCCGCCCCCACCCAGAATCCGTACAACAGCGAGGCAAAAAGGCAAGCGATACTGGCGAAACTGAACAGCAGCACCAGCCAAACTGTCACCGGACGACGCGGCTCGCCAGTCCTAGCGCTGATTTGAGCGTACGCGGCCTGGGCTGGCATCGTTCACCTCCGGGATTCTTCGCTACTCATGGTCCCAGTGGACGCTCCGCGGGCTTCGCCCTCAGCAACGCCATCCTTGGGGCCACTCATCTAGGTTACTCGGCTGTCAGCAGACCCTGAAACAGCCGACACCCCACTTGGCCCTGACCGCCGAAGAACTTGGATGAGTGGCTGGTTGAGGAAGAGAGCCGTCCGGCCCGATTTGATTTTCGTCAACGGACCAGAAGGGCCAGCCAAGGCATTCATCCAGGAACTAGCAGTGGGACGACTCACCTGGCAGTTGGCTACCACATCGGAAATGCGGGCGTACGGTTGGCGCATGAGGATAGCGACCAGGCCGTTCTGTTGCCGCCCGAGCTGTGTGGCTATCAACTGCCCCAACTCGTCGCCGGCAGCCAGAATCTGATGAACGATGGCTGTCATGTCAGCCGCTGTCTGTTCGACACCGTGCAATAGGTAGAGCAACCATCCTTCCCAATCGGCAGCAGAAGTGACCGCACTCAGCCGGGCGTAGTAGTCGGCTTTGCTGGCGATGATGTGGCGCGAGAGATACAACACCGGATTGGCAAGCAACCCACTGGCGCACAGCATGAGCACGTTGAGAATGCGCCCGGTGCGCCCGTTCCCATCGGAGAAAGGATGGATCGCCTCGAACTGGTAGTGGGCAAGGGCCATTGTGATGAGCGGGTCGAGTCGCGCGGGATGGTTGACGAACGCGACCCACTTCTCCAGGTGGGAACCCGGCGCGACAGGTGGGGTATAGGCACGGGTCCGGGTGACCGGGTTGCCGATGAAGACCAATTCGTCTTCGCGTACGGGGGTGTGCTCGCCCCGAATATCCGAGCAGACCCCCAAGATGAGTTCTTCGCTGATTGCTCCCTCAGTTTTGAGTCGGCTGAAGCCCTGCCATAGCGCCTCGCGGTACCGTACCGCTTCACGAGCGACAGCGGGCGCATACGGGTCAAAACTTGCGGCCCGGAACAACTCGTCCGTGGTAGTGACGAGGTTCTCCACTTCCAGACTGGCCTGTGCCTCCAACAATGACAGTGGATTCAGCAGCAGATCAGGATTGGGAAGTGCCTTTGCCAGCGCGTCAAAGCTCGCCAGCGCGACGCGCGCGCCGATCACTGCCCGCAGTACCGTCGGAGTCTCGACCTCGATATCCGGTGGCAGCGGGGGCAAGTCTTCGTACGGAAGGCTCGGACTCCAGGCCATGACTCAATGATAGCTATCTGTAAAGAATTAGGCTAAAACTTTACAGATTGGACGGATCTGTAAAGCTGCTTAACAGGTCAATCTACCCAGTCGAAGGATTTGGTGACGGCTTTCTTCCAGTGTCGGTAGAGGTTTTCTCGGCTGGCTTCGTCGGCTTGCGGGTTCCAGCGGTCTCCTTCGGCCCAATTCGCCACCACGTCCGCTTCGCCGGTCCAATAGCCGACAGCGATGCCAGCGGCGTAGGCGGCTCCCAGTGCGGTGGTCTCGGCAACGACCGGACGCACCACTGGGACGCCGAGTTGGTCGGCCTGGAATTGCATCAGCAGTTGGTTGGCGGTCATCCCGCCGTCCACTTTCAGCCCGGTCAGCTTGACTCCCGAGTCGGCTTCCATCGCTTCGAGCACTTCGCGGGTCTGGTAGGCAGTCGCCTCCAGCGTGGCCCGGGCCAAGTGCCCTTTGTTGATGAAACGGGTCAGGCCGACGATCGCTCCCCGGGCGTCCGCGCGCCAATAGGGGGCGAAAAGCCCGGAGAACGCCGGAACGAAGTAGCATCCACCGTTGTCGGGGACGGTCTCGGCCAGCGTCTCTATCTCAGCCGCCGAAGCGACCAGGCCCAAGTTGTCGCGCAGCCATTGGACCAACGACCCGGTGACGGCGATAGAGCCTTCCAAGGCATAGCGCGGGGCGGCGGTGCCGAGCTGGTAACACATGGTGGTGAGCAGTCCGTGGGACGAGGGAACGAGCTGAGTCCCAGTGTTCATCAGCATGAATGAGCCGGTCCCGTAGGTGTTCTTGGCCATCCCCGGCTCGAAGCAGGCTTGGCCGAAAGTGGCGGCCTGCTGGTCGCCCAGCGCGCCAGCAATGGGCACTCCGGG
>JAISCH010000006.1 GCA_031265725.1 Propionibacteriaceae bacterium | reverse complement strand
TCGGAGAGCCAGCCGCCGATCGGATTGGCGATCATGCCCATGTCTCGTCCGGCGTCGGCGGTGTTTGGGAGCATTCGGATGCAGAGTGCGGTGTCCACCGACGAGAAGAGGCCGGTCGCAATGCCGAGGGCGACGAAGACGACGTAGACGACACCGATTGAAGTGGCGAAAGCGAGGCCGACGAGTGCGGCGGCGGCCAGGATGCCTGCCGCGACGACGAAAGGCTTCTGGCGTTTGACCGCGTCTGAGATGAAACCACAGCCGATAGCCGAGATGGCCATGGCGACGATCATGGCACCGGACAGTTGCAGAATCATGCCACCGACTTCGTCAGGGGAATACCCGAAGCGCTGCATCAGGTAGAAGGCGTTGAATGACGGGGCGGCTATCGCACAGGTGAGCAAGAAGCGGACCAGCCAGGCCCACCAATAGGCGGGGTGGCGGCGCGGGCTGATCCAGAACGACTTGACCACGGCCAGTAGGCCGCCACTTCCGCCAGCGGCTTGAGCTGACACGACGGAGGCCTTTTCGCGGATTAACAGCACTGCGACTACAGCCAGGACGATTGTGGCCAGGGCCAGAACCTGCCATTGCTGCGGAGAGCCAGCCGTCATCGTATTGGCAATAACGATGCCGATGAGCGGTCCGCCAGCCATCGTGACGCCGAGGATTCCGGAGACGCCGCCGCGCCGTTTCGGTGGCACCTGGTCGGCTAGCAGTCCGACCGTGGCAGCGTATTGGAAGTTGAACAATGACGTCACGCAACACCAGACGACGACGACTTGCCAGACCTCGGTGGTGAAGCTCACCGCGACGACCGCAAGGGCGCCAGTCAATGCGCCGGTCATGATCCAGGTGCGGCGGCGACCGAGGCGCGACTTGGAACGATCGGAGAGCCAGCCGCCGATCGGATTGGCGATCATGCCCATCAGCGCGCCGAAGCCGGTGACGATCCCAAAGGCTCCGGTCGCGTCAGCGCCATCCGCCAATCTAGTCAGATGGAGCGCCAGCACAAGCTGGAGCGGGACCATCAGGCCCATGGCAAGGCTCAACTCCGACGCCACAATTGCGGAGGTCAGGCGGCCAATCGGGGTTACCTGCTTAGTTGACCAGTCTTCGTCGGCGGCAACAGGTTGGGATTGAGGCAGCGATCCCTCGGGGGTTGGATGATCCGATGCGGTGCTCATGGGCACTCCTTCGTGTGTTGAATACGGCCTTACGTCTTTGTGGTGTAGCTCAATGTCTGGCAGTCAACGGTCGGAACTGAACACTTTCGCCCGCAAGGAGACCGCCGAACAAAGACAGGTTATCAACTTCTCTTATAAGTAGCAAGCCAAGAAACAAGAGAAGTGTGCTGGCCAAGCGCATTGCCTGACCGACCAACATGTCAGCAGAGTTGGTAACCTTGTATCCTGTTTAGGTTGCTGCTGCCGAGGAAGAAGCGAGGGCCGAATGCCACGATCAATCAAACGTAATCCACTCGGTGAGCAGGTTACCGACGCGATTATCGAACTCATTGCAGAGCAGAATTTGCGGGCGGGTGACCGCTTGCCGAGCAGCAACGATCTTTCTGACTTGCTCGGGGTGAGCGTGCCGGTGGTTCGTGAGGCGATGGCGGGCCTGGCCGCGATTGGCCTCCTGGAGCGGCACCAAGGCCGGGAGAGCACCGTCGCCACGCCCAATTCGTCGCACTTGAGCAGGCTGCTCTCCTTGCGCGTGGTCGGGTCTTCAGTCGATGACGAACAACTCCAGCAATTCCGCGAGATCGTGGAAGTGGGCAATGCTCGCTTGGCCGCGCGCAACCGATCCGAGGATGACCTGGTGGCACTGGACGAGCGGTTGAGCCTGCTGTCCGCAGCGAAGACTTCGGAAGACCTGCATGAGGCGGATGTCGCCTTCCACGCCGCCGTAGCGCGAGCCACCGGCAACGACCTGTGCGAACTCACCCTAGAATCGCTGGAGCCGATCCTGTGGCGTCTGCGTCGTCGGGTCTGGAATGGCTGGGTGAACGCTGGCGGAGGTGTGACCAGCATCATTGAGGCCCATGCGGTGATCTTACGGGCCATCCGTGCGGGCGATGGGGACGGTGCCGCCACCGCCATGTCCCAGCACCTCGCTCAAGCCCGGAGCGGCCTGGATGAATCCTTGCGGAAGGGCGACGTGGCGGTAGCCCCCAAGGCGGGATTTCCGGGCTGAGGATCAACCCTCGATGGCGTGGCGCAACCCTTGGATGTAGCCCAACGCGAACAGCCGTCCGAGAGTTTCGTAGCCGGGCCGGTCGTTGCTCTCGCCAGCCATAGTCGGCACGTGATCGGGGCGCAGTGGTCCGTCGAAACCAATATCCCGGTAGGCGCGCAGGCAGGCGGCCATGTCGAGTTGTCCGTCATCGTGAAAGGTCTCCACGAAGTCACTGGCGGTCCCGCGCACGTTGCGGAAGTGCACGAACGGAATTCGGTCGCCAAACTCATGGATGAGACTCGGCACATCCGCATCCATCAGGGCGAAATTGCCTTGGCAGAAGGTGATGCCATTGGCGCGCGACTGGCTGATGGCCAGGAGTTGACGGAAGGCGTCCGCGCTGCCCATGATCCTCGGCACCCCGCGCAACTGGGGGATCGGCGGGTCGTCGGGGTGCATTCCGAGGCGGACCCCGGCCCGTTCTGCTGCCGGGATGACTGCATCCAGGAAGTAGCTGAGCGCCTCCCACATCGTTTCGCGGTCAACCTGCGGGTGCGGGAGTTCGGGGCGGGCTGCGGCGACACTGTGCTGAAAGCCAGTCACTAGCGCCCCGCCGCGCGTCGCAATGTTGATCGCAGTCCTCGACCAACTTGAGACGGCCATCCAGTTGTAGCAGAGCACGCCGATGCCGAGGTTCCCCATAGCGTCGAGTTGTTGGACGACGGCGTCGATTTCGCGGTCACGTCCCGGCAGCCCCAGCCGGATCCGATCCATTGGAACCGTGTCCTCGATGGCGACGACGCTGAAGCCCTCCTTGGCGAAGGTGGCCTGGTCGCGGGCAATCGACGCCTCGCTCCACGGTGCCGTGTCGCCGGTGGGCAGGTCGGTAGCGCGGCGACCAGCTAAAGCAGCGAACATCCGCTGCTCTTGTTCGCCGCCGCGCAGGATCGCAACAACATCGCTCACCCCGGCCTGCCGTACCAACTCCCAGAGCGGGTGCTGGGGACGCGGCGAGAGGAATTCGGCCAGTCGGAATCCGCTCACCAGTTGCTCTTCAGCACGTCAAGTAGCTTCTGGTCGAGTTTGTGCCCGTGGAAGTCAACGTAGTCGGCGTCGGTGCGACCGTTGTCGAGGATGCCGAACGGACCCCGGAAGTTCCACATGGCGTAGCCGATTCCGTATTCCGCCAGTAGGCCGGTGACGTCCGCGAAATAGGCCAGGTATACGTCATGTGGTACCGCTGAATACGAGCCCATTTCGCCGACATGCACGGCATAGCCCGCCTCAGCCAAGTCGAGATAAGGCTTGATCAGTTC
>JAISCH010000199.1 GCA_031265725.1 Propionibacteriaceae bacterium | reverse complement strand
ACACCAGGGCCCGCATTCTTTCCAGTTTCGAGTTCAGCGTTGACGACCTAGACCTGCTGCGGGACTTGGCCGCAAGAGATGATGTTGTCGGTTTCCACGCAATGAAAGTGCTTGAATCGCTGGACTCCGGCGTGGCTCAAGACATCGCGCTGCGGGTCATCGACAACGCCGACAACGAATCGGATATCAACCTCTCCGCAGCGTATAAAGCGCTGGTCAGGTCCGATTACTGCGACGATCCGACTAATCGGAGCGCGCTCATTCAACACTTGGCAGCCGTTCTGGACGATCCGACCACGAGTATGGATTTGCACGATTCCGCGCTCTTCGCGCTGTCCGAGATGCGATCAATGGATGCGATAACGGCTTTGCTGAAGTCAAAACGGGCCGACCCCGGGCTTGTCAGCGGATCAGTGGACGAGAATGCCTCCGTGTTATTGGAAGAACTCAACGCGACAAACGATCCTGCCACAGTTGATTTGATCGCTTCCGCTATCTTGCTCCATCCGATCTGCGAGTTTGACGAACCATTGCGGGCCGCCGCTGGCCGGATCACCGCTCAGGATGCCGCTAAGCGGGCAGAGGCCGCGCGCAAGGCGATCGCGCAAGAATGTGTTCCGCTCAATCCGAAGTGGGCCGAAGACTGATTGCGGCGGAGCCATGCCGCAGCGCGTGGACCGTAAAATGATCTGAACGAGTAATGCTCGGTGTCGTCCGCACAGCACAAACCGTAGCGTGAGCTAAAACGGGTAACTTACCGCAAGAATCTAGCCGAGGTACGGAATGGGAAATGGGAAGGGCGCGCAATGGTGTTGTCCAGCGCATATCCTGAGTGCGATCAATCAATCTTGCTGAGATGACGAGGAATGGCAATGCTGCACGATCTGTCCGTCGCGGAACTTGAAAATTACCAGGGTAAGACCACGCTTCCCGATGACTTCGCCGCTTTCTGGGAGGACACTCTCGCTCAATCCAGGGGTCTTCGGCAAGCCAGCGTGCTGCACCGGTTGGATACCGCCCTCACCACTCTCGACATTTATGACGTCACTTTCAGCGGGTTCATGGGTGATCCGATCAAGGCTTGGCTGCGGGTGCCGCGCGGGGTTGACGGCCCGCTGCCGGCGATAGTCGAGTATGTGGGGTACGGCGGTGGCCGGGGGCACGCCCTCGCGTCCCTGCATTTCGCCAGCGCCGGATTCGCCCACTTCCAGATGGACACCAGGGGACAGGGGTCGTTGTGGTCGGTCGGCGACACCGCTGATCCGTGGCCCACCGGGCCGCAAGTGCCCGGAGTGATGACCAAAGGCATTGAGACCAAAGAGGGCTATTACTATCGCAGGCTGCTCACCGATGCGGTCCTGGCCGTTGACGCCTGTGCGGAGTTTGAGCAGGTTGACTCCAGTCGGATCTTCGCCACCGGGGGCAGCCAGGGCGGGGCAATGACCCTCGCTGTCGCCGGGCTGTCCGATTCGCTGGTCGCCGCGTCGGCGAAGGTCCCGTTCCTATCCGATATCCGTCATGCGGTGGAAATGACCGACGAGAAGCCCTATTCGGAGCTCACTGAGTACCTGGCCCGCCACCGGGACCGGGTGGAGAGCGTCTACGACGTGCTCAGCTATTTCGACTCGGTGAACTTCGCCCGCCAAGCGCGCATCCCGATCCATCTCACAGTCGGCCTGATGGACGTCATCTGCCCGCCGTCAACGGTGTACGCCGTCTTCAACAACTATCTGGGACCAAAAGAATTGCAGAGTTGGAGCCACAACGGGCACGAGTCCGGCGAATTGCTGGACGATGTGGACACAATCGAATTCTTCCAACGACAGTTAGGTTGATCCACCAGCTATTACGGCTGTGGCTGGTCAACTATCCCTGCTTTGCGCGGGGAAAATGACTGGCCTGATCGGGTTTTGGCCACCATCGAGGAATCACCCCCGCTTTGCGCGGGAAAATTTTTACTTCTCAGACCACGGTGGAGTGGCAGCCTGGATCACTCCCGTTCGTACGGGTATTGGTCGGCTTGATCGGTCAGTCGCGTGGACGAATCCGGTCCAACACTTTGCTCATCGCAGTTGACCAAGCGCTGACAGCCCCATCGGCTCGCAACGAGTCCACCGCCAACTCGTTCAGGCCACCGGGAGTCATCTCCCGCCATAGCTCCAACAACTCTTCAGTGGACTCTCCGCGCCCCCGGCTGAGCAGTGCTGCGAAGAGGGAAGTGGTGTAACGGGCGGCCAGTTCGGGGCGCAGGCCTTGGTCGATTCCCCAGCGGATCACTTCGGTGAGGACGAGGTAGTAAGGGCTCATCAGCGCTGAGATGACCACGATGGAGTCGAAGTCGCGCTCGTCTGCGACTGGAAGGTACTCGCCCAAGGCACCGAAAACCGCTTCGACTTCCACGTTCGCCGGATAGACGGCCAGCGGCCCGACAAGTTGCGCGATGAACGGCAACGGGACCAGCCGGACCACATCCTCCACCCCAGCCAGGGTGCGCACTTCGTTCACTTTCATGCCGCCCACCAATGAGATGACCAACTGGTCCGGACGGAAACGCAGCGCGTCGATGACCTCCTCAGCCACCGGGCGCAGCACGGCCAGGATCACTTGATCGCAGGCGTCCAGCACCGCTTGATTCGATTCGAGAACCCGGACATTGCTGAATTCGTCGGCTAATTCCTGGGCTCGCTCCCGGCCGCGCGGGGAGAGCAAAAGCTCCACCGCGTCGCCATGACCGGCGAGCAGCCCTCTCGCAACTGCCGCGCCTATGATTCCCACTCCGATGATGCCGATCCGTTTCATCGTCCCTCCTTGTCTCGGTGGCCCCACAAAGTTCCGCCTTGGCATCGGACATTGCTAAGACCCGAAGAAAACAAGACTTGACTCATTCGGCATAGTTTCAAATCCAAGTGGTCTTGTCTGTCCAACTGGGAAGTTTATCGGCTTAATTCTGCCCAACCTTGGTTGGGGTCAGCCTTGAAATCAAGACAGTTAAATTAGGATAGCCTTACCTAAAATATGTATGCGATGTCGCTCAGCGCCATCGGCAATTTGGTGATAGGAGATCGAGATGGCATTCAAGGACGCAGGCGGCCAGCGCGGGCTGTATCTGGCTGAAGTCGGGCGCGCGGAACGGATCAGTCCGCATATCATCCGGGTGACTATCAAAGGGGACGATCTGCGCCGGTTGCCAAGGCGCGGTTACGACCACTGGTTCCGGCTCTTCCTGCCCCGTGACGAAGGCGAGATTGATTTCACCGCATTGCCAAAACAATTCGGAATGACCGGTTACCTCAAATTCAAGGCTTCCGGGCTGGCTGACCGATTGGCGGTTCGGAATTACACTGTGCGCCAGCATCGGCCCGAAGCCGGAGAAGTGGACATTGATTTCGTGTCACACGGCGATGCCGGGATTGGCGGCGTTTGGGCTGGGCGGGCGCAGCCGGGCGATCCGGTCGCCCTGATCGACCAAGGCTGCGGTTTCGATCCGATCCCGGACACCAGCTTCTACCTGTTGGCCGGAGACGAGTCGGCCCAATCCGCCATCTTGGGGATTCTGCGCGACTTGCCCAGGGCAGCCCGTGGGTTGGCGCTGCTCGAACTCCCCGAACTGGCCGACGCTCAGCAAGCCGACGCACCCGAGGGAATCGACCTGCGTTGGATCAGCAGAGCCGATCCCCAGGCGACACCGGGGGCAGCAGCCCTGGCCGCGCTGAAAGAATTCCAGCCGGAGTACCCGGCCACCCTAACCGCATATCTCGCCGGAGAGCAGACGCTTGCCACCGAGGGCCGCAGCCACCTACTCTCCGCAGGCGTGCCGAAATCCCGAATCGCATTCGTCGGCTATTGGCGGGCAGGCGTCGCCCACCCCTGAGCACCGCCCGATTTTGCGTCTGACGGATCAGCTTTTAGCATTATGCAGAGTACTGTTAAGAGTATAATTATGGACTCTGAAGGCAGGACAGGTTTTAAAAAGTGGAGCAAGTATGCCAGAGTTCAAGAACTTAAGAGTGAAATCTAGCACTGGCAATATATTAATTTTCCAGACATGATAATCCAATCCGGCATTTTTGAAATCAATAGGAGGATTGGTGGGTTTTATTGAGAACTTTCGTTCGATAGTTAATCCAAGAGGCAGGAGCTTGAATTGGGCACCTGTGACATATGTGGATGTTTGGGAAGAGCTTGCTGATGAAATTTCTGGCGGGTATCGTTTTTCTTTTTATGAATATATGAATGATTTGTCTGTGCGGGATGTTCTCGAATGTGCTTTGCAAAGTGATGCATTGGATTGTTATCCAGAGTGGTCTGCTTACAAGAGTGCTGTAGCACGTATCGATGGACGGATGAGAGCGCTGCTAGCAGATGGTCCAGAGGTTCGTCCGAGTGCTCTTTGGTGGTATGCGCGGCTGCCTGCTATAGGAAGTCATGAATTCGTTGAAGATGTGAAGGCGGAGTATGGGATCGATTTGGAAGAATGTAATCCAGAGTAGTTGCCAATTACGACAATTGATCGAAGTGAGGAGTTATGACTAGGGAAGAATTTCTTGCACATGTTGCTGTTTGTAAGATCACTGATCCTTTTGCGTTTTCCTTAGAATGTGATCTTCCTCCTAGTGATGAGGTTCTAGCGCAGACTGAGGCTGCTTTGGGTGCCCGCCTGCCCGACGACTACAGATGGTTCTTGAAGGAGTTCGGCGGTGGGGGCTTTTGTTACGCGCAAACGTATTCCGCTGACCCTTCCAGCAATGATTGGATCGTCTATCGCCAACCGAGGGATGTTCCTTCTTTTGTGGCTTTCGATGATGACGGCGGTGGAGGTTATTATGGTTTCCCAGTCGAGGATGGGGTGTGCGTCGACATGGTGCTGATATTTGTGACCGACGAGGAAGGGTTTTGCCGGACAGAGTACACGAACTTCCTGGATTGCACAGCACGGATGGGACTCAGGCTAGATGAGGAATGAGTTTGAAAATGCACAGACGGCGTGTCCTCACTGTAATGTTTCAAAGGGTGCTAGGGACTTCCCAGTGACTCCACCGGCTGGGTATACAGGTCCGTGGTCGGCTACGTGGTGGTGATGATGAGTCAGTCTCTTAACAAGTATTCGCTTCACCGTAATCCAGTTTGGCGTGACCGGGTGAATAACATTATTCTTGCGCAGCTACCTGATGAGCCACCTTATCAGCTATCTGATGGGGCAAGATGGTTCGAGGAGTTGTGGTGTCGGCAGATTTCTGAGGATGAGTTTGAGGTTTGCTGTATTCCGTTCTTTCTTTATGACATCGCTTTGGGGGATGTGGTTAAAACACATTTGGAAACTGTGGTCCAAACAGAGTCTGGTGATCGGCAACATGTGGTGAGTTGTGTGGTGTCCAGATCGGGTCGTTATGTGTTCCGGGTTTACTTCGAGGAGTCGATGCGGGGCAACCGTGACACTGTGGAGAAGAAGTTGACCGAGCTGGGTGCGCTCACTGAATGGTCTTCAGCGAATCTGCTTGCGGTGGATGCCCGTGATGCTGATCATGGGCAACAGATCGCTGACTATCTTTTCGAGCAGCAAAATCTTGATCAGTTAGTCTATG
>JAISCH010000138.1 GCA_031265725.1 Propionibacteriaceae bacterium | reverse complement strand
TGACCAATTTCCCGCTGGGCTTCGTCAACGGATCGAATCCTTCCGCAGGGAAGAAGATAGCCAAAGGCTCCACGGTCACGCTATATATTGTTTAGACCGGCTAACGAGAAAACGCTGTTTAACTCAATTCCAGCGGAACGCCGTCGCGCAGGTCAGTTAGCTGGGTGGAGGTCTGCGAGGTCAACAAGTTGCACGCCAGCCTCCAACCGCGTTCGTTGAGCAGGCCCTCATGGATGAAGAAACTGCGCGGGGCATCCACCGCGCGGGTGAAATCGATGGTCCGCTTCATCGCCGCCCAGGGTGCGTATGCCGGGATGGCCAGCACATCGATCCCCTTGGGCACGGCCTTCAGCGAGTCACCGGGATGGAAGAAGCGCGGCTCGCCCTCAGCCTCGACCACTAACCCGATATTCCCTATCCGGGGAATGTCCTTATAGATGACGGCGTGCAGCCCGCCCACAGCGGACACCCGCACCCCGCCCAATTCAACGCTGGTATCCGGGTCCATGACCAAGGCGGTGGGCAGGTCATAGGCCTGGTCCACTTGCGGCTCCACGTACAGCTTGGCCTGCGGATTGGCCCCCAGCAGCGCGGGCAGATGCTCCGGATCAATGTGATCCAGATGCTTGTGGGTGACAAAAACAGCGTCAAGGCCGGTGACCGAGTGCCAGGCGGTAGAGAAATTGCCCGGATCGAAGAGAATCCTCCGGTCGGCCACTTCCAGCAGCACAGCGGCATGCCCAAGGTGGGTGATCTTCATAATTAGCCCCAAAGCTCGAGACGGTTGATGAGGAAATCTAATGCCATAGTGTAGCCGTACCCGCCGAAGCCAGCCATCACTCCAACCGCCAAATCGGAGAGGTAGGAATGCCTCCGGAACTCCTCTCTGGCGTGGACATTGGAGATATGCACCTCAATGAACGGTATACGCACCGAGGCGAACGCGTCGCGCAAAGCCAGCGAGGTATGCGTCAGCGCTCCCGGATTGATAATGACGAACTTGGCGCCGTCCTGCTGAGCCTGGTAGAGCCGGTCGATGATCTCGCCCTCATGGTTGCTCTGGAAAGTGCCCACTTCCAAACCGGCAGCGGCACCCTGGGCGACCAGACCGGCCTCTAGGTCAGCCAATGTCGTGGAGCCATAAATTTCTGGCTCCCGGCTGCCCAGCGCATTCAGATTCGGACCATTAATTACAAGCACATCCATAGCTCTAAAGAGTAGCGGGTCAGCGCAGTCTGACGAGTGATTCCATAATCGATTCCGCTGGCAGCGCCAAACTCAGCGACTGCGCCGATGGCTGGCCCGACCGTTAGATCAACTCGACTCTCAGAGGTTGCGCCAATAGCTCGCTGGTTAAGCGAGCGGCGGGAGAATGGTGTGATGGCAAGGCGGAGGAAAGAGGCGTAGCGGATCTACGTCGATTGACGACAACGCAGCCAGCGCACCATTATCTCGTTGCGAGTCAAGCCAGCTATTGGCGCGACCTCTCAGTCGAAAAGAGTCGGATCGACTGAGATCGTGTCCCAAATCGGGACGCCGAGCTTCACTCCCCGCTTGGGAGCGGCCACATCAGAGTGCCCGCCGCAGCCGTGGTCACGGCTGACGACTTCCCCGTCCTGGGGCGAGTACTCGTTTGTGCAAGCTCCGAACAGCCGTCCGAGCGCTCCGGCCAGCGGCACCATGAAACCACAGCTCGCGCACATGGCCGGGGCCTGATGAGTCATGTCGTTGTCCGGCCCGCCCTTGCCGGCGAGCCAGCGATTCGCGGCCTTGTCGCGGCCCTCGCCGCTCAATACCCGCTCCCGGCCCAATCCGAGCTCAGTCACCACCCAGCGCAGCTGTGACCGTTCGGCAGGGTCAAAGTCAGCGGACTCCTCGCCGGTGTAGCCAGGCACCAGCCGGTCATCGTCCGCTCTGGTGGGCAGGATCGATCCCGGAACGATGTCTTTGGCGGTGACCCGTTCCGCCCAAGGCACCCACGGCGGGGAGAGCAGGGCCCCCTCGCCAGGCACCATCAGCACCTCGGAGACCGTCACCACCCTGGCCCGCGAGGCCCGCGCGACAGTCACCGACCAGCGCCAGCCCGGATAGCCCGGATGGGTGCAAGCGAAGTAGTGGGTCGCCACCCGCTGATCCTCTGGCTCGACGCCGAGATGCTCACCCACCCCAAAGACGCCGCTGCGGCGCACCGCCGCCGCCTGGGCCAACTCCACAGCGTCGGCGCAGGCTTGATCAATAGTGATGACAGCCACCTACAACTCCAATTCGTCTGCCAACGCACGCAGGACCGCAGCGGTCTTCTCCGCCTGCCGCGACTCTGGATGGCGACCCCGGCGATAGCCGTTGCTCAGCCCGTCCAACATCTTGATCAAGTCCTCGATGATGAGCACCATCGTCTCCGGAGGCTTGCGCTGAGCTTTGGACAGCGACGGCGGCGTCTCCAAGATCCGCAACGACAACGCCTGCTCGCCCTTTTTGCCGTCGACTACTCCGAACTCGACTTTTTGTCCCCGCTTGAGCGCTGTCACCCCGGCGGGCAGAGCTGAGGCGCGCACGAAAACATCGTCGCCACCCTCGTCCTTGCTCAAGAACCCAAAGCCCTTTTCAGCGTCGTAGTAGCGAACCCGACCGACCGGCATGATCCTCAACTCCTGCGTCATGTCAACCCCAAGCGAGGCTGAATCATCCCATAGCCTAGCTCTTATTAACGACAAACGCCCCTTCGCTGAACTGAATAGACATCCAAAGCTCAAGATATCGGGCCACTTGCGATAAGAAAGACTGGAACTGTCCGTGCCAGGGACTAAGCTCACTCAGGTGAGCAAACGTACCCCATCGCAGTTGGATTCATTAGCCAACCAGTATTTGCAAGAGTCCTCCGAACTCGATCCGCTATCCGCCACAGCGCTTGGTGTGCGCGGCTATGACGCCCAAATGACCGACTACTCCCCCGACGGCTATGCCAACCGGGAAGCCAACCGGGTCAAGTGGCTGCAAACATTCCGGGCGACGCCCGCTGCCGATGCGGTGGACGAAGTGACGGCTGCGGCTTTGGAGTACAACCTCGGCCTTGAGGGCGAGTTGTACGCGGCGGGCGAGCACTTCGCCGAAGTCAACAACATCGCCTCCCCACTGCAGAATGTGCGGGATGTATTCGACATCATGCCCACCGGCAGCGTTGACGACTGGGCGACACTGACCGCCCGGATGACCAAGGTGGCCGGTGCCATCGAGGGCTATATCGCCACGCTGCGCATCGGCGTCGAGCGGGGGCTGACTCCGGCAGCGCTCCAGGTGGGTGAGGGGATCAAGCAGGCAGGCGAACTCGCCGACCCGCAGGAGTCCTTCTTCGTGAAATTGGCCGCCCAAGGCAAGGACAGCGTTGAGTTGCCGTCGGCGCTGGCCACCGACCTGGAGCGGGCGGCCCAAACCGCAGCAGCCGCGTACGGCCGCCTTGAGCGCTTCCTCAGCGACGAGTTGGCCCCGCACGCCAATCCCGCTGACGGAGTGGGCCGGGAGCGTTACGAACGTTTCTCCAGGCGTTTCGTCGGCACCAAGGTCGACTTGGACGAGACCTACGAGTGGGGCTTGGAGGAATTGGCCAAGATGACGGCCGAACAGGAAGCCGTCGCCGCCCTCATCGCCGGAGCCGGGGCGAGCGTGGAGCAGGCCATCGAGGTGTTGGACACCGACAAGAGCCGCAAGCTGTATGGCAGCGCAGCCCTGCAGCAGTGGATGCAGCGCACCGCCGATGAGGCTATCGCGGCCCTGGACGGCAAGTATTTCGACATTCCCGACGCGCTGAAGACGATTGAGGCAATGATCGCCCCCACTGCCAACGGCGGCATCTACTACACCAGCCCCAGCGACGATTTCTCCCGACCGGGCCGGATGTGGTGGTCGGTGCCCGCCGGAGTGACTGAATTCAACACCTGGCGGGAGAAGACGACCGTCTATCACGAGGGAGTCCCTGGGCATCATCTGCAGATCGGCATGTCGACGTATTGCCGGGAGCAGTTGAACGACTGGCGTCGGATGGGCGCGTTCTACTCCGGCCACGGCGAGGGCTGGGCGCTCTACGCCGAGCGGCTGATGGAGGAATTCGGCTTCCTTGATGACCCTGGGGACCGGCTGGGCATGGTAGACGGCCAACGTCTGCGGGCCACCCGCGTCGTGCTGGATATCGGCGTGCATCTGGGCAAGCCCGCTCCGCAGCGTTATGGCGGCGGGACTTGGGACGCTGACAAAGCCTGGCAATTGATGTGCGACAACGTGCATGCCGCGCCGGAATTCAACCGCTTCGAATTGACCCGCTACCTGGGCTGGCCGGGCCAAGCGCCGTCCTACAAGATCGGCCAACGGCTGTGGGAGCAGTTGCGGGCGCAATCCGCAAAGGCGCAGGGAACTGGTTTCGACCTCAAGGCCTTCCACACCAAGGCTCTCGAGCTTGGCTCGCTGCCGATGTCGGTATTGCCGAAAGCACTCGGATTGGACTGAGTTCTCGGCTCGCTTCGCTGATCCCCGCAACGTCCGGCCAAAGGGCTTTGCGGGGGTCTCGTCATAGCGTGGGGAAACCAGCGGCTTTCCAGGCTTCCCAGGCCGAGGAGACCATGTCGGCGACGCTATGGCGCATCTTCCAATCCAGGTCTGCCGCTGCAGCGGTGCCATCGGCGACGATACGGGCGGGGTCGCCGGGGCGGCGCGGAGAGACCTGCGGGGTGAAATCGATCCCGGTGGCAGCAGCGAAAGCGTCCATGATCTGCCGCACGCTCAGCCCATCGCCGGAGCCGAGGTTGTAGGCGGGCAGCAGCGGTTTGCCCTGGCCCAAGGCTTTCGCAGCCGCCACATGCGAGACCGCCAGATCGGCCACATGCACATAGTCGCGCACACAGGTGCCGTCGGGGGTGTCATAGTCGTCGCCGAAAATTTTCGGCGTCCGTTGGTGGGCCAGCGCGTCACAGACCAGCGGGAAGAGGTTGTGCGGGCTGATGTCGTAGACCTCGTTCGTGCCGGAGCCCACCACATTGAAGTAGCGCAGATTCACTCCGACGAAGCCCGGCCGGGCCCGCATCAAATCTCTGACCAGCAACTCACCGATGAGCTTGGACTCGCCGTACGGCGACTCGGGATGATTCGGGGCGTCCTCGGTCACTGTCTCCACCGCTGGCGTGCCGTAGACCGATGAGGACGAGGAGAAGACCAGGGATTGCACTCCGGCCTGGTCCATGGCGGCCAGCACGCTGGCGATGCCGGTGACATTGTTGGAATAGGCCGCCAGTGGCTCGCGCACCGACACCCCGGCGTATTTGAAACCGGCGATGTGCATGACGCCCACACAGTCGTGGTCGATGAGGGTGTTGGTCACCAATTCCTGATCGCGGATGTCCCCGGCCACACAGGCCACACCGGCTGGGACGAATTGCCTCAGCCCGGTGGAGAAATTGTCCAATACCACCGGAGTGATTCCCTCAGCTTGAAAAGCTCTGACCACATGCGCCCCGATATAGCCAGCGCCACCGGTAACCAACCAACTTGTCATGCGGACGATTCTAATGGGACAAACTCGCATCCAGTCCACTCAACCGGGCCAAATCGGCGTCGTGCGATGTTCTGGGTCCGAGTTTGTCCCACTTTTTCTGCCGCCTGCACTGGAAAGCAGCAATCGTTGTGTCCGCGTTTGTCCCAGACGTACCCTGGATGACCCGAGTTTGGCTACGCTGGCCTACATGACTAATCAACCCTTCCTTGGCATCGACATTGGTGGCTCCGGTATCAAAGGCGCACTCGTCGATCTTTCTGTAGGCGATTTCGTGTCTGATCGGCTGCGGATCCCGACCCCGGCGAAATCCACCCCGGCCAAGGTGGCGCAGGTAGTCGCCAGAATCGTGAACAGTTGCGCGGACCAACTCCGTCCGAACGATCCGGTCGGGATAACGCTTCCCGCTGTGGTCACTCACGGGCGCACCTACTTAGCGGCGAATATCGACAAGTCCTGGGTCGGCGCTGACTCGGAAGCGATTTTCACCGAAAAGCTCAAGCGCCGGACCATCATCGTCAACGACGCGGACGCGGCCGGTCTGGCCGAAGCCCGATACGGGGCCGCGAAAGACTGCGACGGACTGGTGATGGTGATCACGCTGGGCACCGGAATCGGCTCAGCGCTCATCTACCGTGGAGTACTCATCCCAAACACCGAGTTGGGCCATCTGGAGATCGACGGGTTTGACGCCGAGAAGCGCGCCTCCGCGAACGCCAAGACCGAAGAAGACCTCAGCTATTCCGAATACATCCCCCGCTTGCAGCGCTATTTCTCCCACCTGGAAGAGTTGTTCTGGCCAGACCTTTTCGTCGTCGGCGGCGGCATCTCCCGCAGCTCGAACAAATTCCTGCCGAAACTGAGACTCCACGCCCCGATAGTGCCCGCCGTCCTCCGCAATCGAGCCGGCATCATCGGAGCCGCCTATCTGGCCGCCGAGAGCGCCAAATAGCACTACTCACTTGCCGTTGGGCGCGAATTGCTCAGCGACTCGATCGGCGGCGGCGCGATATTGCTGCCGAATGATCGGTTGCGAGTCTGCGGACAGCGAGGCGATCAAAGCTACTGGCCAGGTGGGGCGTTGGCCGGTTAGGGCCCAAGCGGCTTGCCGGGCAGCGCCGTTGGCCACGTACTCGCCTGGTTCGGGGATGAACACGGGGACATCGAAGATTTGCGCGGCGATCTGCTGCACTGCCGGGTTGGCTGCGGCACCGCCGATGATCAACACCCGCTTGGCTTCCACGCCTAGCTCGCGGATAGCTTCCAGCCCGTCGGCCAGGCCGCACAACATGCCTTCCACCGCTGCCCGGGCGAAATTCTCCCGGCCGGTATTGGCCAGTGACAGCCCGGAGAGCGAGGCGTTGGCGTCGGGCAGATTCGGCGTGCGCTCACCCTCGAAGTATGGCACCAGGACGACTCCGCCTGCACCAGGCTGGGCGGCCAGGGCCAAACGTCCCAACTCGTCATGATCGACTCCGAGGACGCGAGCCATGGCGTCCAGGATGCGCGCGGCGTTGTAGGTGCAGACCAGCGGCAGGTAGCCGCCAGTGGCATCCGCGAAACCGCAGACCGTCCCGGTGATCTCCATGGTGCGATGATCGGTCGCGGCGAAGACGGTGCCCGACGTACCCAGCGAGACGACCACATCGCCGGGATGGGCGTCCAAGCCCAGTCCGGACGCGGCGTTGTCCCCAGCACCGGCACCCACGATGAACCCATCGCCGGGAACCGACTCACTCGGCCCGAGCAATCTGGGCAGAATCGCATCGTGGCCGAGGGCCAGCACCAGCAACTCCCGGTCGTACTCATTGGTCGTTGGCGACCAGTACGCCGTTCCCGAGGCGTCGGAGCGGTCAGTGACCAGTTCGTCCAGTTGCGGCCCATTCGCGGACTCACCCACCGGGCCGAAGCCGCGCAGCCGCCAAGTCAGCCAGTCGTGCGGCAATGCGACAGCGGCTACCCGGGCCGCGTTCTCCGGCTCGTTGTCACGCAGCCAGCGCAGCTTCGTCGCCGTGAACGAGGCCACCGGAACCAGCCCGGTGCGTTCGGCATAGCTGTCCGCACCGACCTCAGCCAGCAAATCCTCAGCGGCTCCCGCCGAACGGGTGTCGTTCCACAATAGCGCTGGACGGATGACGCGGCCCTGGTCGTCGAGGACAACCATGCCATGCTGCTGTCCACCGACAGCCACCGCGTCAACATCTTCAGTGCCGCCGATTTGAGCGAGCACATCCTGCAACGCGACCCACCAAGCTGCGGGATCGACTTCGGTCCCATCCGGATGGCTGGCGCGCGCCGAGGCGAGGAGGCCCCCGGTCTCGGCGTCGCGCAGCACAGCCTTACAGCTCTGGGTCGACGTATCGATCCCAATGACTTTTGCCATAGCGGAAGTGTAGTGCAGACTACCGGGCACCCAGCAGGTGCTCAGTGGCCAACTGCTGGAGCTTGACGAATCCGAATCCCTTGCCATGTAGATACACGCTGGGGTCGAAGTCTTCCCAAGCGGAACGATCGGCGAGCAATTCGGTGTAGCCCTCACCTGGGTTGAGGGTCGGGACGCGCAACTCAGCGACCTTGGCCTCGGCCAATGCCTGCTGCACTTCCGGATCGGCGCGGAACGCCTTGGCGCGCTCCTTGAGCATCAAATAGTTGCGCATATTGGCCTGTACCGAATCCCAGACGCCAGCCTCGTCCTCGGTGCGGGACGGCTTGTAGTCGAAGTGACGCGGACCATCGTAGGCCGGGCCGCCATTGGGGCCGCCATTTTCCAGCAGGTCCACCAGCGCGAAGGCGTTGTAGAGGTCGCCGTGAGCGAAGACGAGGTCCTGGTCGAATTTGATCCCGCGCTGCCCGTTCAGGTCGATATGGAAAAGCTTGCCGTGGTAGAGCGCCTGCGCGACACCGGCCGCGAAGTTCAGCCCGGCCATCTGCTCGTGGCCGACCTCCGGGTTGAGGCCGAACATCTCCGAGTGCTCCAGCGAGGAGATGAAGGCGAGCGCGTGCCCGACAGTCGGCAGCAGGATATCGCCGCGCGGCTCGTTCGGCTTCGGCTCGATGGCGAAACGGATGCCATAGTTCTTGTCGATGACATACTCGGACAGCATGTTAACCGCTTCACGGTAGCGTTCGAGCGCCGCCTGGATATCCTTGGCGGAGTCGTACTCAGCGCCCTCGCGCCCGCCCCACATGACGAAAGTCTCTGCGCCGAGCTCAGCGGCGAGGTCGATGTTGCGCAGCACTTTGCGCAGTGAGTAGCGGCGCACCGCGCGGTCGTTGGAGGTGAATCCGCCGTCTTTGAAGACTGGGGCGCTGAAGAGGTTGGTGGTGATCATCGGCACCTTGACGCCGGTTGCCGCCATTGCGCCCTTGAGCCGGTCGATCTGGTTGCGCCGGGCTTCCTCGGTTGGCCCGAATCCGAAGAGGTCGTCGTCATGGAAGGTCAGGCCATAGGCGCCGTACTCAGCCAGCTTCTCAACTACCTTCACAACGTCAAAGGCGTTACGAGTGGGACCGCCGAACGGATCGATGCCCAAGTAGTTGATCGTCCAGAGGCCGAAGGTGAATTTGTCTGCAGGAGTGGGTACTGGGTACATAGTTTCCCTCATTCGTTGAGTGATTGTTGCACCCCTAAACATATTCTATGGACGGCACCTTGTCTAGTCACGATTGAGGCGAGGCTGGCAAATGCTCGCGTTTGTCAGTGAGCCGATTGAGTGAATGAGACTCCGTAGGAGTCGATAGCTAGTATGGGCAGGTTTATTACGGCTCTGTGGCGAAATGCGGTAAATTGTTTCCGCGACCAACATAACTCGCCAAGGGGAC
>JAISCH010000074.1 GCA_031265725.1 Propionibacteriaceae bacterium | reverse complement strand
TGCCCGTTGAAGATCCCGATGTCATCGGCGCTCCGGATTCTTTCAAAGACCGCCGCCTGGACCACCCCGTCAGCAGGGATCGCCATAGTGCGTTCGCCAGTGCTGGGGGTGCAGGCGACAAGGAGAGTGAGGACGAGGGCCAGCAAAGTGGCCGACAATGTTGCCTTCTTCATAATGGTCTACTTCCGCTTTGGCTACTTGACGACGATCTCCGCCGGATAGGCGATGAGGGTTGAACTGCTGGTGGCCAGGCTGCTCCGGTCGGCGCTGCCGCCTATCGTCGCCAACACGGCGTCGGCGACGCTCAATCGGTAGATTTCACCGGCCTGGACGGAGTCGCGCAAGCGGAAGCCCAGCCGCAGCAGCACATCCCGGCTGCCGGTGGCGAAACCTTCCGAAGTGTAGGCGAAAGTCCCGCCAGTGGTGTCGAGGTACATGGTGTTCACCTGTCCGCGTTGGTTGCTCACCGCTATGTCGGCTTGCCAGAGTGGCACATGGAAAGTGGGCTGGCCATCTTGCAGGGCACCCCGGGTCATCATGGTGCCCTGTTTGATTCCGGTGAATTCCAGCTTGTTCGGGTCGAATTGCACCGACAGGCTGGCCGCCGGGTACAGCCCGTCTGGCAGCCGGGACAGCACCACGTCGATGACGACTTCCTCGCGGTCGCCAACTGACAGCGGGGCTGGCGATTGCAGGGTCAATGATGGGGTGAAGAATGGGACGACGCCGCCCAGCAACAGCCAGGCCAGCACTCCCGCCGCGACAGCGAAGGCAGCCACTATCCAAAGGCGGCGTTTGTTGAGTACCTTCTTCATAACCAGTTGACCCGATCCAGGAAGCTGCGCCGTGCCGGAGCCGAGTCGCCCACCTCACTTGTTCAATATTGGGAATTCGACATTGGACACGTAGTTCTCCATCACACTCAATGCGTCAAAGGTGTTGATGCGCGAGTCTGAAGTCACGTTCAAGCGCAGGATTTGCTGGTCGGTGGTGACCGGATTCACCCGCAGCCAGGCCCCGATTCCATCCAGCGCGTCCTGAGCGTTGATGATGTTGTTGGAGTCGCTGTCACCGAATCTCAGGGTCGCGGGCGCTCCGGCCGGGAAGCTGTAATTCGCCGCCAAGGCCAAGTCGGTGATCGGAACGCCTGGAGTCGTCAGCAAGACATAAGTACTGACGCCCAGCTTGTTGCTGAACTCCGTGCTGTAAATCAGCGCATTGCCCTTGTAGGCCGGGGCGACATTATTGCCGATCCCAGTGAAAGCGACCGCGACGGCTCGTTTGCTGGCCGGGATCAGATCAATGCCGTCGCCGGTGAACAGTTCCCAGGCGC
The DNA here is from genome assembly GCA_031265725.1 of Propionibacteriaceae bacterium. Taxonomy (GTDB): domain Bacteria; phylum Actinomycetota; class Actinomycetes; order Propionibacteriales; family Propionibacteriaceae; genus Propionicimonas. Next base: position 3,132 of record JAISCH010000074.1, on the reverse strand, counting down.
TGACCGCGATGCCGCTCGGGGTGAAGCTGATCTCTTTGGCCGCCTGGGTCACATCGAAAACGAAAGCTGGCTGGTCAGCGCTGGATTTCAGGGTGACCCCGCCCACGCTCACCAGCACCTTCGGCGTGGCCAGCGGGTCCACCCCGCCCATTACCCGCAGCCTTACCGTTAGCAGCATGGCCGGGAATTCAGTGCCGCTCAACGCGATGCCGCTCAAATCGGTATTGGTGTAGACGAAGCGGAGCTTGCCTTCCGCGTCCTGCTTCCAGCTCAGCGTCCCTCCGGACAGCCGGTCAGACGCGGCGACCGAGGCGACACTGAACTGGGCCGGGATATTGACCAGCCCGTCCATCAGCTTGTAGCTCCCCTCGGGGAAGGCACTCGCCTTGACCAGCAGGTTGAATTCGGTTCCGGCAGTGGCTGACACCTGGTCCAGAGTCTCAATGACGATCCCGGCCTCGCCAACCGGCGGCTGGGCCGGATTGGACTCGAAGGCGTCAGTCATGTCGAACAATGCCTGCTTGCCTTTGACTAGACGGTCGTAGGCCACCAGCGCGTATCCGCCCTGGTCGGTCGCCATATTGTTGAAAGCGCCACTCAGGGTATGGCTGAATCCGCCACCGGGGACAAAGAAGTCGAGCAGCGCACTGACCGTGTTGCCATTCGCCTTGACGAAACGGCTGTCAGTCGCCGGGTCGATCCCCAGCCCGGTCAATGCCACCACGACCTGCGCGATGCTCTCCGCGTTCACCGTGCCCCAGGACGCGAACCCGCCGTTGTCCCTTTGCAGCGTTGATAGCGCGGCCACCGCCCGGTTGACCGCCGCCGCCACTTCGGGCTGACTGCGATAGGGAGCCAGCGCCTGTAACGACATGGCGGTCATATCGGGATCCGCAGTGCTGCCGCTCAGCGCCCAGCCGCCGTTGGCGGTCTCTTTGTCCAGGATGTAGTCGACCATCCGTTGCCGGGTGTTCTGCTTGGCAGTATCCGCTCCCGGATCGAGAACGGCGATGTCGGGCACCGCGTAGTCATTGGCGTCCAAGGCGAGCAGCGCGAACACCGGGCCATTGAGGCCCTGCCGGGTGACGAAACTGAAGTCGGACAGTGGCAAGATCAGATTCAATCCGCCGACACTCCGGGCGTCCTTGCCGATAGCGGACAGGGCCAAAATCAGCCGCGAGTTCTCCGAACTCTTGTTGGCGTCCAGCGTGGGGGTGTTCGGAAATTTTCCGGTGTCGCCCACCAGGGCAGCTATCCGCTGATAGTAGCCGTCGAAATATCCGCTCGGGACGTTGTGCCCGGCCCGTGCCAAAGCCAGCACCGTCCACTCGCCGCCACCGGTGCCGAAAGTCGGCGCGGGCACCGTCGTGACGAGTTTTGCCAGCGTGGCGGACAATTCCGCACTGATATTCACCGTGCTCGGCGGGTTAGCCGGTGTGGTCAAAGCCGCTGTCAGCGCGGTCAAAGCGGTGTCCACGCCGCTTTGGGCGATGGTCAATGCGGTCAGCGCGGCATTCGCCTGCTTGTACGCGGCCAACACCGCCGGAGCGGACAGTAATTCCGCCTTGTTCGGAGCCGAATTCAGCTCGGCCACCTTGGCGAGCAATGCGTCCTTGTCAGCACCGGCGAACAGCGACGGAGTTCCCCACCCGCTGTCCGGCAGGCCCAGGTCCGCTCCGTAGCCGTACAGGCTGAATTGCCAACGCACCACGTCGCCATTCGCCGGGACGCTCTGCGCCGCACCGCTGGCTTGCAGCGCACCGTTCACCGCAGGCATCCAGCCCGCCATGAAGAAGTAGTCGCCAGCGGCCAAGAACTCTCCCGCCTTGCCCGGGCCGTCAGCCAGCGCACCTGTGCTGGCTAAGATGATTTGCGGTGCATTGACAGCGATGTCGCGGGGCAGTTTGATCCCAGTCAGATAGAAGTCCGCGTCCAGCGATCCGCCAGCCCGGTAGTTGCCAGCACCGCCCAAGAAACGATCCGTGATGTGCGACAGCTTCTCGCCTGGGTAGCAGGGCACTTTGACCGGCTCATAGAGGAAGCCATCGCCCAAGGTGTTGATTTCCAGGGCCATCGTGACGTAGCCAACTGGGGTGTCGTCCGCGTTGACTGGGACGGCATTCGCCCAAGAGCCGACCGCCAGCGCCATCCCGGCGAGGATCGTCAAGAATCTCTTCATCTCGATTCTCAGCCAGTCAGCGCGATCTCACAGCAAAGTGGCACGGCAACGGTATTTGAAACAGAAAAGGCAACCGCTCGGGTTGCCATCGATTGCTGATAAAACACTAGAAGTGCCTCTCATGGAGCGATCCCGAAGATGTATCACCCGAAAACAACGAGTGAAAACCTCCGTAGACCTCGACGGAACAAGACGCTCACTGTGAGATTGGCATTCGGGCTCACCAAGAACTTTGGGACAAAGATGTCTCCCCTGGACTACCGCTGCGGGTCAGCGCCGGACTTCGACCGGCTTCCCCAATCCAACAAGCTATTCAATTGTCACCGGCTTTACGGCCCGGCCCACTCCGGAAATAGGCCGCGAAGCACGATAGCCAAAGTCTTACACACCCAGCTATGCCAAGCAAAATACATCCCAAACTCTCCCGGCTGCGAAAAGTGGAGGACGAGTCGGGCCGGGCAGATTAGGCAAACCCAACCTTGGTGTCGCCTTACCCGGTAAATTTCGCACCGGTTTTGCCACCGGTGTTGCCCGCTGTTGGCAAGCGTTGGAGAAGCCGTTTCCGCTGACATAGTCTTCCGAAAAATAGTCGGCCGATCTAGGAGTTGACAATGCCGAGGAAGCGTTTGCAGAAGGTGGTCCAGGGCGTGACCTACAAATACTATGCCGACGGTGAGAGCGTGTGGTCGAAAGGAAAATACGTCGACGGAGTGGCCCACGGCTATTGGGTCTGGTACCACCCCGACGGCGCGGTGAAGCGCACCGGATTCTTCGACATGGGAACGATGGTGGGATCCTGGTTCAGCTACGACCGGAAGGGCATGGTCCGACTGGTGTCCAGAAAAGGCTACCCCACCCGGATAAGCACCAGACACGCAGTTAGCCCAGCACTTCCTTGAGCCGTTCGTACAGCTTGGGCAGCGCCTCCTTGGCAGTGGTCTGCCCTAAGAGCA
>JAISCH010000051.1 GCA_031265725.1 Propionibacteriaceae bacterium | reverse complement strand
GGGTCAGTTGGGACAGGGCGCGTTGCGCGGCGACATCGGTCAACCCTAATTCGGTGGTGAGCAGTCTGGCGTTGATGACGGGATGGGCCACTAGCCACGGCAGGACGCGCCAGGCATTCGCTTGCGGACGCAGGTCGGTGAGCAACTTGCTGTCCTGGTCGAGTTGGGTGGCTAGTCGCTCAATCAGGTCACGACTGCTTGTCGCGGCGAAGCGACTCGCGTCGGTGAATCGTTGCACGATAGGTAGGGCGTCACCTTGCCGGTACGCGGTCAGCGCCTCGAAGTAGCCTTCGGTGTCAGTCAATAGGCCAGCCGAAAGCGGGACTGGCATGGCTGTCACTAGGCTGGAGGCTTTCAGCGTCGCATGGATGAGCGCACGGCCAGTGCGGCCATTACCATCCACAAACGGATGGATCGTCTCGAATTGAGCGTGTGACACCGCCACTTGCAGAAGGGTTGGGAGGTCCACGCGCGATAGAAAAGCTGTCAAGTCGGACATGGCATCATGGATTAGCTGGTGTTGCGGCGCGACATGGGACGCAGCACGCGGTCCGAGCCCGCTTCGTCCGACCCAGACCAACTGTTCGCGGTAGTGACCAGCATGGGCCTCCCAGCCGGATTGATGGCTGAGCAAAGCCCGATGAATGGCCAGGATGGATTCTTGGGTGATGGGCACCGGTATCCGCAGGGCAGTCTCCATCGCTCGCACATTGCCTATCACGGTCGTCGCATTGTCGCTCGTTGATTGGCTGATCTCAGCCAATGCGAGCTGTCGCGCCCCGACCGTGAGCTGCTCAATCTGGGACGACGACGACGACTCGGTGCGCAGCAGAATGGCTCCCATCGGGGCGAGCATCAATCCAGAGCTGCCCAGTACCGAAGCCGCATAGGTGCCGAACTGTGCCAGTGCGGACGCGGCTTCCTCCAGATCGGCGGCAACATCAGCGGGCAGAGCGGGGGAGTAGTCGCGGATGCGGGCTGGAACAACTGAACGGTAAGGGCCGGAGGCAGCCGCACGTCGCGCCCGCCCGGACCTGCCATCAGATTCGGCCACCCAAATATGCTCCTCGTATCCGACCGCCGGAACGGCCAAATGGGTACTCATCGCGTTCCTTACTAACAGTTTTGGCTGATCTGAAAGTATACCGACAGTTTATTATCAGTTCAGCATTCAGACTGCTGGATTTCTGGACTGGAAATATCTGGGTTGCGACAACGGATCGACACCGGAAGAACCTCGTGGGCATTCTGATAGCGTGAGGCCAACGAGGAGGGGAGAGATGTTAGGAGCTATCGCGGGGGACATCGTGGGGAGTCCCTACGAATTCGGCCGGAAACGGGTCAGTCCGGGCAAATTTGTCTTGTTTCCCGCAGAAGCCAACTACACTGACGACACCTTGCTCACTCTTGCGGTGGGGCATGCGTTGCTGGAAGTTGCTGGGGACGAGAGCAAAGGCCCACAGGCGGTGACAACTGCCATGCGCGATTTTGCCAAGGCGTACCGGCTGCCCAAAGGCGGCTACGGGGGCATGTTCCGGCAGTGGTTGCAAGAGGCCGACCCGAAGCCGTATGGCAGTTTCGGCAATGGCTCAGCCATGCGAGTGTCCGCAGTCGGATGGCTGTTTCCCACTTTGCCGCAAGTGGAACGTTGGGCGGAGATAACCGCTGCCGTCACGCACAACCACCCCGAGGGGATAAAAGGCGCTCAAGCGACCGCTGGGGCCATTTTCTTGGCGCGCAATGGCAAGACGAAACAAGAGATCAAAACCTATCTGGAAAACCGTTTCAGTTATGACTTGTCAATGCCGTGGAAAACTTTGCAAGCTCGTGGCGGCAAAGGCGTTTCCTGCCAGGAGACTGTGCCCGAAGCGGTGTTGGCCTTCTTAGCAGCGGAGTCTTTCAAGGACTGCCTGTGGCGGGCCGTGTCATTGGGCGGCGACACCGACACCCGGGCGGCTATAGCGGGCAGCATCGCTGAGGGCTATTTCACCATTCCGCATCGATTCGACAAAGAAGTCAGAAAACGGCTCGCGCCAGGCTTGTTGGAAGTGCTCAATAGGTTCCAAGACAAAGTTTCACCTTAGAAGACTTTCTAGCGGCCCCCTTCCAATTGCAACAGAGCTGTTTTGCGGTCGAGTCCACCGGCGTATCCGGTGAGGCTCCCGGTCGAGCCGATGACCCGATGACAGGGGATCACCAGGGATATCGGGTTGTGGCCGACTGCGCCGCCGACTGCCCGGGCTGAGGTGCGGCCATTGGGGGATTGGGCAGCGATACTGGTGGCGATTGCGCCATAGGTGGTGATCTCGCCGTAGCGGATGTCCCGCAGGACCGACCACACTCGTTGCTGGAAGGGCGTCCCTTGGGGAGCCAGCGGGAAGTCGACGGCGGGGTTGTCACCAGCGAAATAGCCGTCCAGCCAGTTGAAGAGCTTGGGCAGCACGGGATCGTCTTGGACCTCGTCCCAAGCTGCGGCGGCAGCGGGGAAATAGCGTTGGCCCTCGAACCACAATCCGGTGACCGCGCCATCTGAGACGGCGGCCAGGATCGTTCCCAAGCCAGACTGGTAGTGAGCTTTGCGAATCGTCATGACAGCGACCTCCAAAGATTCATCGTGGCGTATGCGCGCCAAGGTTTCCATGCTTCCGCGATTTCCAGAATACGTTTGGGGGATACATCGGCCCCCGGCCCCAACGCCTGAGTGAAAGCCAGCTTGACCCCGTAATCGGTGTGCGGGAAGGCGTCCGGCCAGGCCAATGCCCGCATCGCCAGATAATGCGCGGTCCACGGGCCGATGCCAGGCAACGCCAGCAGCCGTTCCATCGTCACCGCGACTTCGGCCGATGGCGACAGCTCAATCGCGCCGGTCGCCACAGCTTCAGCCAGTGCGCGGATGGCGCGCGCCCGGCTGCCAGTGACGCCAAGCGGGCCGAGAGCGTCCTCGACAGGGCCGGGCAGGGCGGCAATCGTCTCAGCGCTGGGAAAGACGCGGGTCAGCCCCGCAACCGGATTCTCCACCGACTCGCCCAACGTCTCAGCCATTCGGTTGGCCAATGTCCTAGCGGCCTTCACAGTCACCTGTTGGCCGAGGATGGCCCGCACCGCCATCTCAAAAGAGTCGAACGCCCCTGGCACTCGGACACCGAGCGTGTTCGAGCCGGGAACCACCTCGTCCATGACGCGCAGATGGTCATGAACAGCACTGGGCTCACAGTCCAGATCGAACAGCGCCCGCACCCTCATCAACACGGCGGGGAGCACCGGCAGCAGCGAAGTCGATACGTTGACCGCCAACGCGTCCTTCCCATCCGCCGGACTGACCGCGATGTGGCCGCTGCACACCTTGCCATCGTTGACCAGACGAACGGCGCGCCGATAGCTCCCCTCGGATACAGCGTCAATCCCGGCAATGGTGCGCGCGCCGATAAAACCGAGCAGCCACTCCCAATCGAGCGGCCCACGATAACCAGTCAGCACGGTAATGGCGTCCGGCATGGTGTCCCTTTGTCCGATCCTCGACTCAAGCTGCTGCCTGAAATGACTCGGAGCCATCCGGTAGTGCTTGTGGAACGTCTCGTTGAAACGGCGGATGCTCCCGAAGCCAGCGGCGAAGGCGATGTCCGTTATGGCCAACTCAGTGTCAGTGAGCAGGGCCTTGGCCATCAGCAGCCGCAAGGTCAGCAAGAAACGGACTGGGGCGACTCCATACTCCTGCTCGAATGATCGGCGCAACTGGCGACTGGTCACCCCCAACTGGTTGGCGATCTCCTCGATCCCTCCATCCAAAGCATCACTTACCATGAGCCGAGCGGCCCGGTGGGCCAACCTACTCCGGGCATCGACTGGGGCGAAGCCAGGCGCCAATTCGGGGCGGCATTTCAGGCATGGCCGAAATCCAGCGTCTTCAGCGGCAGCGGCGCTCGGGTGGAAAGTGCAATTCTCCAGATGCGGGGTACGGACCCGGCAGACCGGACGACAGTAGATCCGGGTTGTTCTGACGCCGATGAAGAGCCGGCCGTCGAACCGTGCGTCATGGGATACCAACGCCCGGTAGCAGGCAGCAGGATCGCCCATAATCATCTCCACATCCCAAGATTATGGCCTGCTTCCGAAACGTTGGCTAGCCGTTTTCGGACCAGCAATTGCCAGGCAGGTTACGTTATCGTCACCAATCTTGCGGGAGAGCTGTCGTCAGGACTCTTTGCCGAGGTGGTGGGACCACCATTGCAGGATCGCTTCGAAGCGTTGTCTGCGGTGGATCGGTCTTCCGGAGCGGGAGAGCTCATGGGTCTCGCCGGGGAAGACCAGGAGTTCCGCTTCGGTTCCGGCCAATTTCAATTCGGTGTAGTAGCGCAGGGCTTGGGAGAGCGGGCAGCGCAGGTCGTTCTCCGAATGGAGGACGAGGGTGGGCGTGCGCACCTGGGTGGCCAGCAGCAGCGGTGATTGCGCGTCCATCGTCGCCGGATCGTCGGTGTTGTAGGCGTAGGCGAAGAACCAGCCAATATCGGACGAGCCGATGAACGAACGCGGGTCGAGATAGGCGCGCTCAACGATGGCGGCCTTGAAACGATGGTCGTGAGCGATGATCCAAGCGGAGAGATAGCCGCCATAGGAGCCGCCCATGACGCCCAACTGTCCGGCGTCGAGTTCGGGGAAAGTCGCCAAAGCGTGATCGAGGAAACAGAGCACGTCGAGGGCGTCCCGGTCCCCGAAAGCACCCTGGATGGCTTTGCCGAAGGCTTCCCCATAGCTGGCCGAGCCACGTGGATTGCACATCACCACCGCGTATCCGGCGTTTGCATACACCTGGGCTTCGTCGAAATAGGCCGGTCCATACGCGGCGAAAGGACCGCCGTGGATATTCAGCAATACTGGATGCGGCCCCGGCCCGGAAGGCAGGAACACCCAACCTTGGATTCGAGCGCCGTCTGGGCTGGTGGAGACGACTTCCTGCGGAAGGACGACGTCGCAAGCCCCGTGCAGCGCGGCGGCGAAGTCAGTGCGGATGGCCGGATCGGCGCCCAACAAGGCGATCTCGCCGGGTGAGTCCAAGGTGGAGACGCTGGCCCAGATTTGACCGGCTCCGGCGGCGATTCCCTGCACCGACGCCCCAGCGGGCACGGCCAAGCGGCTCAATTCGCCAGTGGGGGAGATTCGCAGCGGGACCCCAGTCCCTCGTTCCAGCAGCACGCCGAGCAGTGCGTCGGCGGAGTACTCGCTGATCGAGGCGATATCCAGCTCAGTGGGATCGCTGAGCCGTTCGGCTTCGCCGCCCTCGGCCTGGACGCGGTAGACCGCGCCGTTCGCGCCGACGAAATCGCGTCCACTGGCTCCCAAATCATGAGCCACGAAATAGACGAAATCACCGACGACGACTGGCGAGGAGCAGTCGAGCGTGGTTCGCGGGCTGAGGTCGGTGAGATTGACCGCCTCGCCGCCAGCGAGCGGAATCCGGTAGAGGTCATGGCGCAGGTCGCTGTCATGACCGGCGTGCCGGGCGGACACCACGATGACATATTCGCCCCAGACCACCGGTTGAGCGTGGTCGGCGTCCGCGTCGGTCAACTGCCTGGCCACCGGCAGCAACGACTCGTCCGCAGCGGCTTTGGCGGCCCTTCCGATGGCTTTAACCGGCGGCTCGTCACTCGGATCGGGCAGTTCGACCACGAATACCTGCATCCGCTGGTCGGCCAGATAGCCCCGGCCGTTGTACTGGAAGGAGAGCGTGTCGATCCGACGGGGGTCCTCAGCGGCGGCGTCTACTCCGGCCAGCGTGCCATAGCGTCCCTCTTCGGGCACCGCTGAGCTGAAGACGACGCGGCTGCCGTCCGGAGTGAAGCAGAAATCGCTGACGCCCATTTTACGGTCGGTGACGACCATCGGCTCCCCGCCGTCAGCGGGCATGACCGCCAATTGCGCCGACCCGTCTGGAGTGGCGCGCAAAAATCCGATCAGCGAGCCGTCCGGGGAGAATTTGGGCGAGGTGTCGCGGAATCCCCTGGTCAGCCGCCTGGGCGCGCCTTGGGCGGGGATCCGCCAAAGCTGCCCGACATAGC
>JAISCH010000003.1 GCA_031265725.1 Propionibacteriaceae bacterium | reverse complement strand
AGGCACCAACGGCACCTACGAGAACTAGGCCAACGCCATCCAGGCGACCGACACCCCTGACCTTGGACAAAGCGAGTACTACGCACTACCGACCTTCCGGGTCCAGGGTGGTCTGCACGACATCGCCGCCTGCGCCGGAGTTAGCGAAGCGAAATCGGAATTCTCCGGGGCCGAGTGGGACCAAGTCTCGCTCGGGCAAGCTGAGTCGGTCTTCGCCATCCCCCAGGACACGGGCGTGATGGGGATGTTCTATCGCAAGGACTTGTTCGAGAAGGAGGGCATACCCGTGCCCGCAACTTGGGATGAGTTTGCGGCGGCGGCCGAGAAGATTCACGCACTCGGGGCGAGCATCACTAACTTCTCTGTCAGCTCTGGCGAGATTCCTCCGTTCGTCGGTCTAGTGGCTCAGGCCGGTGGCAACTGGTTCCAGTCGGGTGACGATGGCTGGACCGTTGACTTCACCGGCGCTGAGTCCGCCAAAGTGGCGGAATACTGGCAAAGCCTGCTGGCCAAGGGTTACATTTCGACGGTACCCGGGTTCACCGATTCCTGGAATGCCGCCTACAATGCGGGTGAGGTCTGGACTTGGTTCTCGGGGGCCTGGGGAGCAAACAGCTTCATCGGGGGCACACCTGACCTCGAAGGAGACTGGGCCGTCGCACCTTTACCGCAATGGAATGCCGGTGCGAACCTATCTGCCCCTTGGGGTGGATCGTCCACAGCCGTCTTCCAGTTCACTGAGCACCCTTACGAGGCCGCTAAGTTCGCATTGTGGCTGAACACCGATGCCGAGGCACTCAAAGGGATGGTTGGGCTCGGCCAGTTCCCGGCGACGTCTACGTTGCGAGCGAAAGTGCCATCGCTGTCCGAGGGTTTGAGCTTCTTCGGCGGCCAGGCGATCTATGCCGACTTCGCCAGCTACAGCGAGAACAGCGCCTCATTCACCTGGGGGCCGACGATGACGCAGGTCTTCTCCGACGTGGCTGACGCTTTCTCGGCTGTGATCGCAGGCAACGGAACCCTGCTGGAAGGCCTTGCGACCGCACAAGGAAAGACCGTCGACACGCTCAAGGCAGCCGGAATCCCAGTCAAGCAGTAACAGGAAGAACAAACCCCGGTGCAGTCCCCGCTATGTTGCAACACAGAGGGGGCTGCACCTCGTGCTATAGGCGTGCCCTCATGGAGCGAAAACCGGCTCATACGCGGCCATTGACCGAAGTCGGTGGCCGCGAGCGGAGCCGGTGTTTATGAGATCAATCTAACAAACGCAATCAAATCTGCCGTACCCAACCGAATCCGTTCCGCTGCAAACCGGCTACATCGGCGGAATGCTGCTGACATCCCGGCCAAGCAGTAGCAGAAAGAAGGTCGAAGATGGTAAATGCCGGTCAAGTTTATTCCAAACTTGCGGCAGGTTGCCTCCATGCCTCGCTTCGACTCGGTATCCATCCGAACTTCGGAAAACTCAGGTAGGGCATAGAGGTAGGGTAGGATGGTGGGCATGAAGAAGACATCGGTTTACTTGGATGAGCCTCGTCAGCTCCGGCTGGCGGCGACCTCCGAGCGGACTAGCCGCTCACAATCCGACTTGATCAAGGAGGGCGTCGATCTTGTCGTCGCCAAATATGGCACAGGCCGTCAAATGCTGGCCCCAGTGGTGCACTCTGGGCGTCCGTTGGAAGATATTGACTCGTTATTGGAAGACTTCGGGCAATGAGAATCATCGCGGACACCAGCGGAATCGTGACTGCGATAGATGCCGACCAGCCCGGCCACGAAAAAGCACTGGCTGCGCTCCATGAAGCGGCTGTCGCAGTGGTGACCCCGCAGGTAATCGCTGAGACGTGCCACGTCCTGACCCGATTAGGTGTCCCAACGGCTGTGGACGGCCTGCTCGAAGATGTGTCCCGAGGATTCTACGAATTGTGGAATCCCGAACCACACCACTACTCACGCGCCAGGGAATTAATGGCCAAGTACCGGGGAAGCATAAGCCGCAAGAAGCCCAAGCCCGACGGCTTGGACCTGGCCGACGCCATGAATCTGATCGTGGCCGATGAACGCGGCATCCAGCGAATCCTCACCACGGACTCTGACTATCGACAAGCCCGCACCCCAGAAGGCAGAACGCTGACTCCGATCCCACTCGGCTGATCCGGCCCACTGTCCCGGCCCGTTGTCAGCGCCAACTACTCACAGCAACGATTGTGGCGAATGTCAAACATTTTGAATGAGCCGATTGAGTGGATGAGACTCTGCAAGAGTCAATACCGATTTATCCGCTTCAGGGTTTTCTTGTCTTGGGTCTGCCACCACAGGTAATCGTCCCAGGCGGTGTCGTGCCATGACTTGAGCATTCACGCCTCGATCAAATCGTGAGTGGACATATTGCGGCCAGCATCAGCGTCCTCTCGAACCCGATGTAGGTGGTCTATGTTGGCTTGGGAATAGAAAGGGTCCACCGACACGTCGAACGGTATGCGATGCTCGCGCGTCATCTTGCGCGCGAAGATGGTAAACGCCGTGGTCAAGTTCATTCCCAACTCACGGCATGTCTCTTCCATACCTCGCTTCAACTCAGTATCCATCCGAATGTTGACCAGTGTTGTATCTGCCACGCCCAACCTCCTTCTCTCAACCATCATAGCATTACATCAATACACAGTATATATTGTGTCTTTATTATTATCACTTCGGATTACATTTCGCCGTCACACACCTAGCCGAGGCATGCCGCGAAGCGCACCGGGTACGAGTTGAAATGAGTGAGTGTCTGCAATCCTCGTCCTAGATAGTCTGCAAGTCTCGGTCTAGAGTGTCTGCAATCCTCGTCCTAGAATGTCTGCAATCCTCGGTCTAGTGCTATTGTTTTGCTTGTGGACACCGCAACAGAGTTAGGCCATGCATATATCCCCAGAGTGATAGACACCCTGATGGCTGAGGCGCTGGATACTGCTGGCGCTGTGCTGCTTGAGGGCGCACGGGCATGTGGGAAGACTATGACTGCCATGAATGCGGCAAAATCGTATGCGCTCATGGACGATCCGGCGACGGCGACTGTCGCAGCAATCTCGCCCAGCGCGGTACTCGAAGGCACCGCTCCTCGGCTGCTTGATGAATGGCAACTCTCCCCACAGTTGTGGAATCTCGTCCGCCGCCGAGTCGATACCTCCACCGAGAAAGGGTTGTTCATTCTCACGGGCTCGGCAGTGCCCGCCGATGATGCCACCCGGCACACCGGCGCCGGTCGGTTCCTCCGAATTCGAGAGCGGACGATGACCTGGCATGAGCGGGTTGCCTGTCCAACTGAAAATGGCGTAAGTCTGCGAGCGCTCTTCGATGGCGATAGCCCGCAAACAGACCTCAGCGCTGGCCTGGACTATGGACAAGTGGTGGAGCGGCTCCTCCAACCAGGCTTCCCCGCGCTCGTTCAAATGCCTGCCGCGCGGTCGAAACGGATGCTGCTCGCCTACATTGACGAAGTAGCCAGGACGGACACTCCCCGGCTGGTGGAAATGCGCCACGATCCAGCGGCCATCAATCAGCTCATTGCCGCGATCGCCAGGAATCTCGCCTCCGAAGTTGAGTACACCACACTTGCGAAGGACATACGCACGGTCGCGCCTTCGATCACCGCCGAAACGGTGGCGACCTATATTGGCGTCCTGGAGCGGCTGTTCGTCGTAGAACGGCAACAGGCTTGGACGCCCGGTCTGCGCTCCAGAGCGCGGCTGCGGACATCTCCCCGGCTCCACTTGGCCGACCCCGCTTTGGCAGCAGTCTCGCTCGGCGCTTCTGCTAGCCGCTTGGCAATTGATCCGAACACGACGGGCTTCTTATTTGAGAGCGCCGTCTACCACGACTTGACGGTGTTCACGACCGCGCTCGGCGGAACGGTCAGGCATTTCCGTGATTCGAACGGCTACGAGCTTGATGCGGTATTGACCCTGCCGGATGGACGCTGGGCAGCAGTCGAAGTCAAACTGGGCGGCGGGCAGGCGGCGGTAGGAGCACAATCCATCGCGGCATCCCTCAATCAGATAGACAGCTCCCAAGTCGGCGACCCAGCTTTCAAGCTGGTGATCACCGGAACCGGCCAGACCTACCGGATGGACGATGGCACCATCACCTGTCCACTCCACAAGCTAACGCCTTGACTCACCCCAGTTCCGCGAGGCCTACTGGAAGATGCCAACGAGGTGGAAGCCTCGTTCATCAGCCAATATCCACCTCTAGAATCTGGATGAATCACCGCTAAAATGGCTGGACACGGATACCCGGGGTGACAATGAGCGGCAGGATTAGCACTCTCGTCGGGTTTGGCGCGTTCACCTACTTTTTCTTGACTGCCGAATTGCTCTTCAACGAGTGTGCTACGGCGGTGATCGGATCGGCTGCCTCGGTGACCCTGTACGGGATTGGCGGGTTCGCCACCGCAGCCGGATATCTGCTGTGGCCGTTGACTCACCACCACAGCACGGCTGCGCATCGACGGAGAATCCTGCTGGCCGGGGCAGTGGCCGGGGCTGTGTGTTGCGTGTCGCTGCCCTTCCTCACCGGAACTGTCCCGCTGCAAACCGGCTATTTCTGCGGAATGCTGCTGGCCGGCCTGGTCGGCGGAGCCTGTCTGAACGGTATCGCTGAACAGGTGCCGCTGAAGCGGATGGGCCTGTCAACGGCCATCCCCTACGCGGCCGCTTTCGCGCTGCAAGCCATCGTCACCGCGCTGGCCACCCTGATCCCTGACCCGATGGCCGCGACTGTCACCCAACACGTCGTCATCGCGCTGGCCTTAGCAACTGCCGGATGGCTGACACCAGTCACCGAGGCCGCACGTCCCAAACTGGTGCCCAAGGTCACCAAGAAGGCCACGAATTACCTGTTCGCGGCCTTGGTCGCCTGCCTGATCGTCTGCTGCCTGTACTCGCTGATCGACGGCATCGTGATGGGACTGCACGCGAACCAGCAACTCGAAGTGCAGGGTTGGGTGCGTTTGATCGCCATTCCCGGAGCGATCTTCGCCGGGTGGATGGCCGATATCAGCGGCGGTCGGCTCTTCCCTTTCGCCACCTTGGCGGCAATGGTCGCGCTGGTCGTGAGCATGTACCTGTTCACCTCCGCCGAAACCTTCAGCGCCGCGCTGGGCTGTGTGTATTTCTTCGCGTCGTTCATGACGATGTACTCCATCGTCACTTTCACCGCGAAGGCCCGGTTCACCAGGCATCCGGCGCTGTGGGCGGTGGCCGGACGAGCGGTGAAGTATGCCGTGGGCGGCGTCTTCTCGATCATCTCGTCAGCACTTTTCGCAAGCCTTGGCGTCAGGTGGTTGACGATCAGCTACGTCGCACTGGTCATTGTGCTGCTGGTCGTCTTCTTCGCCGCCGACCTGCTGGCTGCGGACCCTGGGGAGAACCAAGCCGGACCCGCCCCGGACGCTTTGTCGAATCGGGAGCAGGAAGTGCTGGCCCTGCTCAAGTCGGGCCTGTCCACCGCTGAGATCGCCGCCCAACTGTTCATCACCAAAGAGACCGTGCGTGTCCATATCCGTAACATCACCCAGAAGACTGGAGCCACCCGCGAGAGCCTTCGCACGACGGACCAACACTGAGGCCAGGCGTTTAATTCCTAAAATAAACGCCGGTGGCAGCCCGCTGGGCCAGCGCTTCACGCCCGGGTGGCCTACCCTGTACCCGGAACGGCTCTCACCGGGCCGCCCCTGAGCCTGAACCACAGCGCCGGGTAACGCCCCGTCCTGGGAAGTATTCGTAAGGTCGCATGATGAGCCAAATCCCCCCACCATACCCGCCGCCGCGACAACAGCCCGGGCATCCACCACAGCAACCCGGCTATCCGCGACAGCAACCTGGGAATCCCCCACAACAGCCCGGCTACCCGCGACAGCAATCCGGAAATCCACCACAACAGCCTGGATACCAACGGCCTCAGCCCGGCTATCAGCAACAGCACCCTGGTTACCAGCCACAGCAACCCGGATATCCACGACCTCCCGCCAAACCCAAAACAGCGCTCATCATCATTGGCGCACTGGGCGGCGCATTGGTTTTATTTCTTGGCACGTTCCTCATCATCGGCGCACTCATCCCAGGTGGCACTGGCGGCATACCAGAATGCCCAACGGACATGATGTGGAGTGAGGAGGAGGGCCGATGCGTCTCCGCCTGGATCATCCCCTCTGACCCACCGCTCGATGACGAGCTGGTACAGCCTCCGGCCGACCTGGCCGCAAGGCTGGAGGTGGTGCTCGCCGAGCACAACTATGGCGAGCACAAAGTGGACTGCGGGACGGATGAATTGCGCATTTACCTTGGCGCTCAATTCACCTGCTCAAGCGTGAAATCCAGTGGCAGCACCCACATCGTCACGGTGACGATCACGAAAGTCGATGTGAGCGCGGACAGCTATGAATATGACGTGAACATTGATGACACTCAGACTCCACCGGAGACCACGCCGCCGACCACTACGGAGCCATACCCGTCCAAACCCAAGCTGGAATACAAAAAGCAGAAGGCCAGCCTGAAGAAGTTCTGCAATGCTTTCAAATACGACGACATCTACGACGGCTCCGGCAAGATCAGCGTCAACCAAGCGGAGAACATCCTGTTGCTGCGCGACTACGAGGGCAGCAAACACTTGGAAAGGT
>JAISCH010000355.1 GCA_031265725.1 Propionibacteriaceae bacterium | reverse complement strand
TGTGAGTCGTGCCTGGGCAAATTCGAGGTTGAGCGGGCTATGCGGGTGCTGATCCGGCGCAGTTGCACAGAATCGGCTCCGATTAAGTTGCGTGAGCGCATCCGGGAGACGCTGTCACTCGGTTTATTGGGCGACGAGGCGCTGGCCTGAGCCAAGTCCCTAGCCCAAATGAAAAACCCTCGTCATTGACGAGGGTTTTCTGTTTGAAGTTGTGTCTTAAGCGGTCGGGCGTTTCCCGTGATTGGCCGCCGACTTACGGCGTGCGCGACGCTTGCGTCCACCTTTACCCATGATTCTCCTAGTCCGTTTCAAGTTCATCGCGCGCCGATTGACGCGAACAGTATTGTGCCACATTCTACAACCGGGCAGATATACCCGCCCCTGAACAGCGGGTGAATGTGTGCTGAACCCGGATCGTCCCCTAGTCTTTGCTTCATGCAAAGCATGGATCAGCTCATTGGAGAGCACACTTGTCTGGAGCGGGCCGATGTCGAATGGCTGGACCGGCTTGTCGATGAGTGGTCCCTGCTCTCCGATCTCTCCTTCGGTGATTTGATCCTCTGGGTGCCCGATGTAGACGACAACATCTTCTGGGCTGTGGCACAGGTGCGTCCGACCACCGGGCCCACCTCGCTCGAGGACGATGTGGTCGGGGATGAGATAGCTTACGATCCGGAGCACCTGGTCACCGAGGCGTATCTGTCCCGGGAGATCAGCCACACTTCCGGCAACCGGCTGAACGCCGGGATCCCAGTAGATGTGCAGGCGGTGCCGATCCTGCACGGCGAGAGCTGCATCGGCGTGGTGGAGATTCACAGCAATCGGATGGGCACCCGTGCTCCGGGCTCATTGGAGGACACCTATCTGGAGGTAGCCCAGCTTCTTGCCGCGATGGCCAGGGTGCGAAAATTCCCGATCAGCGGGGACAAGCCGGAACCGTGGATCTCGCCCCGGGTGGGCGACGGGATCATCCGGGTCAACAACGCCGGGGTGGTCACCTTCGCCAGCCCGAACGCGCTCAGCGCGTACCGGAGATTGGGACTGCTGGGCGACTTGGAGGGGGAGGGCCTGGTCCAAGTCACCCTGCCGCTGCTCACCACGCACCGACAGCCGGTGGAGCATCCGCCGAAATCGACCTTGGAGGGCCGGGGCGCGCGCGAACTGGATATGGAGTCGGCCTCAGCGACGATCCGGGTCCGGGTGCTGCCCCTGTCTGACGGCGATGACTCGGCAGGCCTGCTGGTCATGTGCCGCGACACCACTGAACTCCGCTCCCGCGAGCGGCAGTTGGTCACCAAGGACGCGACCATCCGCGAGATTCATCACCGGGTCAAGAACAATCTGCAGACTGTGGCCGCGCTGCTGCGGCTGCAAGCTAGACGGATCACCGTCCCAGAGGCCAAAGACGCGCTGGACGACGCGATGAAGCGGGTCTCAGCGATAGCGGTGGTCCATGAGATCCTTTCCCAGGCCTTCGACGCCACCCTCAAATTCGATGATGTGGCGGACCGGCTGCTCAAGCTGGTCGGATCGGTGGCGACCACTGGCGGCAAGGTGCGGATGATCCGCGACGGGTCGTTCGGGCACATCCCGGCCGATGTCGCCACGAATCTTTCGCTGGTGCTCACCGAGCTTTGCCAGAACGCCGTGGAGCACGGCCTGCACAAAGGCTCCGGAGAGGTCGTCGTGCGTCCGGAGCAGTCGAAAGGATGGCTGAAGGTGACTGTTTTCAACGCTGGTGAGCCGTTGCCGGAAGATTTCTCGTTGCAGTCGTCCACCAGCCTGGGGCTGTCCATTGTGAATACCCTGGTGCAGGACATGCGCGGCAGCTTCAGCCTGGAGACTTCCGCTGACGGCGGGGGAACCCTGGCCACGGTGCAGGTCCCGTTGATCTGAGCCGGGCTGGGCCCGACCGGGCCGGGGGTCAATTGGAACGGGCGCGCATCCTGGCGGCGCGGCGCTTCATGGCGCGACGTTCATCCTCACTGAGGCCTCCCCAGACACCGTGATCCTGTCCAGCATCCAATGCCCACTGCAGACACGCTTCGCGCACCTCGCAGCGGCGGCAGACCTTTTTGGCCTCCGCTATCTGGACGAGAGCCGGTCCAGTGATCCCGATAGGGAAAA
Source organism: Propionibacteriaceae bacterium (assembly GCA_031265725.1). Taxonomy (GTDB): domain Bacteria; phylum Actinomycetota; class Actinomycetes; order Propionibacteriales; family Propionibacteriaceae; genus Propionicimonas. The sequence continues at coordinate 710 of JAISCH010000355.1, read as the reverse complement.
ACAATTCCGGATCTTCGGTCAGGCAGGCAGCCCGATGGCGCCAATCCATGAAGTAATTCACTCCTTATAACAAGACGTACCACCGCATACATATGCCATGAGTCGTGCAACAGACAACAATCTAGAGTGACAAGTTTAAGCCGCTAACACAAGGGTTTTGCGGAATTTGAAACAAGTTGTGACATGTGTCGTTGTAACTAGGCATACTTGCGCTGGGTAACCATATGTGTAATTGCCGCTGATACGCAAGCTGGGACCGGCGAAAAGTGCCCCAACAGGGACACTTTGTGGCGAACACAGTGAGTGCGGGGGTTGAAGGGGGTCGTCCCCATTCAATGTAAAACAAGCCAACTAACCCAAGGCCCGGCGCATCAAGTCGGCCTCTTGCGCGGCGTGGACCTTCATCGAGCCCACCGCTGGCGCGGAGCCGGGCGGACGGGTGACGCCGGTCATCCGCAACTCGTAGCCGGGAATCAAGGCGGCGATGGCCTTGGGCAGGTAGAGCTGCAGGAACCACCAAGCGCCTTGGTTCTCCGGCTCCTCCTGGACGAAACGCACATCGCTGACCTGGGGGTATTTGGCCAGTTCGGCGGCCAACTCCTTGGCCGGTAGCGGATAGAGCCTTTCCAGCGGGAGGATGGCGACCTGCCGGTCCAACCCGGCGGCGGCGCGGGCGTTGACCAATTCCCAACGCACCTTGCCGGAGCACA
>JAISCH010000340.1 GCA_031265725.1 Propionibacteriaceae bacterium | reverse complement strand
CAGCCGCAAAACTATTTCATTCGAACGCTTCGCGGTCAGTCCTGATAGTTGGCGTCTACTACGCTGCGGCGGATCATTCCCACGGCTTCTTTGCAGGCGGGACGCAGGCTGGGGCTGGCTTCGCCTAGTTGGTCCAGGGCGTCTATCACTTGTCGGGCGTTTCGGACGAAATCGCCTGCGGTCAGTTCGCTCTCGTCCAGGACATCGCCCAATGGGCGTCCGGAGGCCCAGTCGAAGACGGCCTCCGCGAAGCCGATATCCGGCTCCGGTGACGATGGCAGCCGGTTGTCCCGCTCGACCAGGCAGACCTGACGCCAGATTCCGCGCAATTCGGACTGCACCCGCTCACTGGCCCGGTCGGGCATCCGGTACTGGCCCCGGCGGTCTCCCCGCGACTCGAATACTAGGCTGGAGACGACGGCGGCCAGTCCCGGCCCGCTCAGACCGGCGAAGATGCCCGCCTTGATCGCCTCGGCCACAACGAGGTCCAGCTCGGAATAAATCCGGGTGAGCATCCTCCCGTCAGCGGTCAGCTCCGCCCCGCCATCGGCCAGGTAGCCCAGCGACTCCAGCACCGAGCAAATCCGGTCGAAGCGCACCGCGATGGTGTTGGTGCGCACCCTGGGCTTGCTGGCGTCCCGGCCCCGCCGGGAGCGCTGGGAGTAGCGCTGCAAGGTCGCGTCGGCCTGGTATTGGGCGAAAGAGCGCTCCAGCAATTGCCTCGCCTGGGCGCGGCCGACCGTGGCGACAAAATTCGCCGCCATGTTGTAAGTGGGTTGGAACGAGGAGCGCAACGGATAGGTGCGGCGACTGGCCAATCCGGCAACCGCCCTGGGATCCAAGACGGGCTGCCAATTCACCACGGCATGACCCTCCACGTCGATCCCCCGGCGTCCGGCGCGTCCAGTCAACTGGGTATACTCCCCAGCGGTGATGTCGGCATGGTGCTCGCCATTGAATTTCACCAATTTCTCCAGCACCACCGACTTGGCCGGCATGTTGATGCCGAGTGCCAGCGTCTCGGTGGCGAAGACGACCTTCACCAGTCCGCGTCCGAATCCTTCCTCGGTGGCCGCTTTGAACGCCGGGAACATCCCCGCGTGGTGGGCGGCGATACCAGCCCGGAAGGCAGTGCAGAAAGCTCCGTAGTCGAGCGCCGCCAAGTCAGCCGTGCTCAGCCCTTGGGCGTGGCGGCTGGCGATCTCGTCCAATTCGGCGCGCTCAAAGGAGTCCGTCAGCCGCAACTCGGAGCGCATCAATTGGCCCACTGCGGTGTCGCAGCCCTGCCGGGAGAAGATGAAATAGATCGCTGGCAGCAGGCCTTCCGCGCTCAACCGCTCAATGGTGGCGTCCCGGCGCGGCACCAGGCGTTGATTGGCTTCCCGCCTGCCCTTGTCCGCGCTGCCGCCGAAACGCCCCGAACCGTAGCTGCTCCGCCTGCCGTTGCCGGAACGACCTCTGGGTCGTCTGGAGTCGTCCCGCAGCGCCCGGGTCTCCTGTTTGGCGAGTTGGAGCAGTTTCGGATTCACATCGCTAGACACCGGTACCGGGGCCGGATCGGCCAAAGTGTTGCCGCGCGCGTCGAAAAGATCGTACAGATCGCGCCCAGCCATCACATGCTGGAAGAGCGGCACTGGCCGCTGCTCCCAGAGCACGATGGCTGTGTCGCCACGCACCTCGTCCAGCCAGGCCCCGAATTCCTCGGCATTGCTGACGGTGGCCGACAGCGCGATCACCCGCACCGAGTCGTCCAGGGTGATGATTATCTCCTCCCAGACCGCGCCACGGAACCGGTCCGCCAGGTAATGCACCTCGTCCAGCACGACGAAGCCGAGATCGTGCAAGGTGGGCGACTTGGCGTAGATCATATTGCGCAGCACCTCGGTGGTCATCACCACCACCGGGGCTTCGCCGTTCAGTGATATATCCCCGGTCAGCAGTCCGACATTCTCCTCGCCGTGACGGGCGCACAGATCCCGGTACTTCTGGTTGCTGAGCGCCTTGATCGGAGTGGTGTAAAAGCATTTGCGCCCAGTCTGCAGGGCGAGAAAGCAGGCGAACTCCCCCACCACGGTCTTGCCTGCGCCAGTCGGCGCGGCGACCAGCGCGCCTTTGCCCGCAGCGACCGCATTACAGGCCTCGAGTTGGAAGGAGTCCAACTGGAAGGAGAATCCTTGGGCGAATAGCTCGACGCTCGCCCCCGTCTCAGCTAGTTCGATGCCAGCCCCAGTCTCATCACTCATGGCAGATACACCCGCAGCGCGTTGGGCACCGCGCGCAGTCTGACTGGGACCGCGCCGACGTTCTCCCCATCGGCGTAGGCCAACAACCCGTCGCCGTCCACCACGACCTCCTTGGCCCGCAGGCAGTGCACCGCCGGATCGCTGATGTACTTGCCGCTGAACATCGCCGGCAACAGCCGCAACAACGTCATCCGGCTGACCGGATTGATAATCGTCACGTCGAGCATCCCGTCCCGGATATCCGCGAAAGGACAGCCTTTCATGCCGCCGCCGAAATAACCCGCATTGCCCACACAGATGAACATAGCGGTCTGCTCCAAAGGCTCCCCGTCAATCAACAGCCGGTAGGCGAGCGGTTCGAAAGCGCTCAACTCGGCCAGTGCGGCATAGCTGTAACTCAGTGAGCCGATGCTCCACCTGGTCCGATTGACCCGGGCATTCACCCGGGCGTCGAAACCGGAACTGAAAATCGATCCGGCGAAACGTCGTTCCATCTGTTCGGAGAGGTTGCCGGTCAGCTCCATCAAGTCGATAGTGTCAGTCTTCCCCTTGCCGATCACCGCCACCGCGCCCAGGGTCTGCACCGGCACGTTGACCCCACGGCAGAAGTCGTCCCCGGAACCGGCTGGGATCAGCCCGAGCGGGACGTCGGTGCCCCCGCAAGCGTTCAAGCCGAGATGCATCATGCCGTCACCGCCCATCACCAGCAGCGAGTCCGGATGGCGCTCATTCTCGCTGGACTTGGCGGCTTCGACCGCTGTGGCGCAGCACGACCTCGCTTCGGCGAAGCTGGATGTCTGATAGACCTTGAGGTTCACTCCCGGCAATTCGCTGAGTAGCATGGCGGTCACTGTGGGCAGCAGAGCTTTGGCCTTACCCCGCCCGGCCCTCGGATTCACCACCAAGCTGAAGGTGGTCCCGTCGTATTCCAAACTCACTGCTGTGCCGTTCTGCTAGGCCGATTGCGTACGTTTCGCCCTCCGATCATGCACTCTGGCGATGATTTCGGCAATTAAATAAAGCAAAACCATCGGAACCGACAATGCCAGCATTGAGAATGGATCGGTGGAAGGGGTCGCCACCGCAGCGAAGACGAAGATCCCGAAGATCACATACGTGCGCACTTTGCCCAGTCTTTTGGCCGAGACTACGCCGAGCAAATTCAGTCCGACGACCACCACCGGCATCAAAAAACCCAGCCCGAAGATCAACATGAGCTGCAGCATCAGCGACAGGAATTGATTGATTTCGAGCAGGTTGGTGACCGGCACGCTGCTCGGCGTGAACGAGAGCATCACTGAAATGCCCTGCGGCATGATGTAGTAGCCGACGGCCACCCCGGCCAGGAAGAGCGGGATCGCCACTGCCAGGAAGATGGTCAGGTAGCGCTTCTCCTTGGCCAGCAGCGCTGGGACGACGAACTTCCACAACTGGTAGATCCAGACCGGACTCGCCACCGCCAGCCCAGCGGTGGCACAGGTCTTCAACGCCAGGGTGAAGGGAGTGACCACCCCGGAGATAACTGTGCTCGGGTGCAGATTCGGATCGCTCTCGGCCAGCAGTTGCACTGCCCGCAGGTAGGGCAGCAACAACAACTGGTACAACTGCTCGTACCAGATCGCGGACACAACCGCAGCCAAAATGACGGCGGCCAAGCTGATGATGAGCCGGTAACGGACTTCCCGCAGGTGGTCGGCTAAGGACATCACCCCGTCGGGAGTGGCCGCAGGCGGCCGCAGCCATTTGGGGATAAAGTTACGCTTGCCCATTTGCGGGGGGCGGCTCCACACCGTTTGGTTCCGTTGTGCCGTATTCATATTGCGACACTGGAGGGTCTGTCGGCTCGGGGTCTTTCAGCCCATTGCTGATGGGCGTGCTGACCTCTTCTTTGAATTCACGGATGGCCTTCCCGGCGTTCTTACCGATACCGGCAAGCCTGGAACCGCCGAAAAGCAACGCCGCTACGACTATGAGAATCACCCATTCCCATCCACCTAGGCTTGGCATATATCCTCCGATTCCTATTCGTTTTCGCTTGTCAAAGCCAATTTACCGACGATGTTGCCGAATTCCTCGGCGCGGGTGCCCAGCATCTCCAATTCGGAGAACAGGTCTGAGGCCTTGTGCGCCAACCAAACGGCGTAACAAATCAGCATGACGATCCCGCCAAGAGCGATACCCAGAAAGGCCAGCACCCAAATCACGAGTGCAACCCTACCTCACATAGAGGTCGCGCCGATAGGTTGCGGGTTTTGCGAGCGGCGGGAGAATGGTGTGCTGGCAAGGCGGAGGAAAGAGACGTAGCGTATCTACGTCGATGGACGACAACGCTGCCAGCGCGCCATTATCCCGTCGCGAGTCAAGCCACCTATCGGTGCGACCTCTTACCTTCGTATGCGGCAAGTGTTTCGTGGGCGATATGACGCGCGGCGTCCAGCGCGGCCTCGGGCGACACCCGCAGCACTTGGTCGCCCAGCCGCAGCAGCAGGCCGTTCAGCCAACGCGGATCAGCTACCAGCAGCCGCAAAACCCAGCCGTGTTCCGTCCGCACCGCCGACCGCACCGGATAGTACTCAGCGACCCAGCCAGCCTCGGGGCTGACTTCCAACTCGACCTCCGCCGCGTCCGGGCGGGACTCCAGCCAACCGGAGTCGAAACGTTCGGGGACTCCGCGCTCCTGGGCAGGTTGGCCGGTGGCTTCCACAGCGGCGATCCGGTCCAGCCGGTAGGTGCGCCAGGCCGCCCGTTCCAGGCTCCAAGCCTGCAGATAGGCGAAGCCATCACGGGTGATCAACCTCACCGGCTCCACCTCCGGATACGAGGTTGCCGATCCCAGTTGCCGGTCATAGGTGAGCCGGACGACCGTCTGCTGGGCTATCGCTGCGAGCAGGCTCTCCCGGATGTCGGCATCCCCGGCAGCGGCGGAGACGATCACCTGGACGGACTGCCCCTGGGCCTTGGTCAGTTTGTCCAATGCCGACGCCACGGCGGCGGCGCTGGACGGATCGGCCAATTCCGCGACCGCCTCCAGCGCGACGACCAGGCTCATCGCCTCGTCTGGGGTGAACCGCATCGGACGGGAGAGGAAGTCCGCATTGCTCAGCCTGATCTCCCCCTGGGCCAGCGCGTCTTGATCGACTTCGATCAGATCGTCCGGCAGGCCCTGGGGCAGCCCGCAGAACCACAGCACGTTCAAATCCTTGACCAACTGGCCCGGAGTCACCGAGAACTGCTCGGCTGTCTTTGCCAGGTCGACGGCACCGGCCTGCTGCAGATAAGGGACGAGGGCCAGCAGCCGGGCGACTTGCGCGTTGGAAGTCATGACGCCTCCAAGAAACGCCGCAGCTGGGCGACAACCTGCTGGCGCAGCGTTGGCGGTTCCAGCACGATCACGTCCGGACCCTGCGCGCAAATCTCACTGACGAAGTCCCCGACGCTGGCGTATCCGACCCGGTAGGCGCTGAATCCGACAGGCAGGCCGTCCATCGCCACCGGTTCGCTGCGGCGGCGCAACACTGGCGCGCTGCCCTCCCGGATAGCCAATACCGCCTGGGCGTCAGGTTTGGCCGGCTCCATCCGGGCGGCGAGTTGGGCTGGGTCAACCGCTTGGGGCGTGAACGAGCCAGGGCCGCCAAGCTGACGGACCTCCGATTCCACCCGGCTCAGCCGGTAGGTCCGTGGCTCGTCGGCGTCCAAGTCGAATCCATACACGTACCAGGCACCCCGGCGATGAGTGATCACCCACGGCTGCAACCGGCGCTGCCGTCCGCGATAGCCGAACCCCACCGGAATCCGCTGCAAGACGGCTTGCCACATCGGGGCGAAGGCGTCCTCCTTGCCCCCGACGCTGGGAGTGAGCGCCGCCAACCGGCCCGGGTCGGGGTCGGCCCCGGCCGCACGCAATTTCGCCAGTGCGAACTTGGTCTGATCGGCCTGGGTGGCACTGTCCCAGACCTGGGAGGCGATACCCAGCACCGCCAGCTCAGCCGCGTCGAATTCGATTGCCGGTAGCTCGTAGTCCTTGCGCGAGATGCGGTAGCCGATGTCCTCGGGATGCCAGGCATCGTTGCTGCCGGTCTGGACCGGAATGCCCAATTGGCGCAGTTCCTCTTTATCGCGTTCAAACATCTTGTCGAAAGCCTGATCGCTGCTGATCTCGCGGTACGCCTCAATGGTTTCCCGGATTTCCCGTTTGGGCAGGAAGCGGTTGGCCATCAACAGACAGATGGCCAGATTCATAATCCGCTCAGATTTGCGCGCCGCCATTGCCAGCAGATTAGCAGTGGCACACCGATTTTGCCCGCGCCACGAGCTAGCTCCGTCTCAGTCCCGGTGGACCAACGGAATATGGCTCAGACTGACCAACGGCACCCCGCGATAGTGCTCGCGTTCCTCGCCCTCAGTCAGCACGCAGGCCACCAATGCGACATGGGAGCCGATGCTATCCAGGAAATCGAAGAGCGCCCCCAAAGTCGCCCCGGTGGACACCACGTCATCGACCACCAGGACCCGCTTGCCGCGCAGTCTGTTGACATCCTCGCGGTCGAAATACAACGTCTGCGGCTGGGTGGTGGTGATGGACTTCACCGGGATGCTGACCGGATCGGGCATATACGCCTTCACGCTCTTGCGCGCCACGAAATACTCGTCGAATTCCATGCCGACGGCGATCTCATAGGCCAGCGTTATCGCTTTGGCCTCGGGAGTGAGAATCGCGTCCACCGGATCGCCAGCCAGGTTTTGATCGATTTTCGCCAACAGCGCGTGCGCCGAGGAGCGGACCCATTTAACCTTGTCGATCAGGACAAACGAATAAATGCCCAGATGTTCGTCCACCCAATGCAAGGGAAGTTCAGCTTTGACTCCCTCACCGAGATAGACCTGATGCGTCTCATCCATCGCTTTACTCTTTCAAGCCTTGAATACCTGCCGAAGTGGCGTAGTCACTTTACCCGTTCAGCAGTCAGCGATTCCACAACGCCACGTCCGTGAAACCGCGAAAGTCGACAGTTTGGGAACCGCAGGCAGCAGTCGCCGCGCCAACTCTCCTTTTTTGGAATTATTCCAGAAAAGAGGGTACGCTGTTCTTATGTCACCGCGATCGACCGCCTATCACACCGCCACAGCCGAACTGTTGCGTGAGCATGGCCTGCGGGTCACTTGGCCAAGGGTCTCCGTGCTCAATGTGCTAGCCGGACGCGGCCATCTGGACGCGAACAGCGTCGCGCGGCTGGTCCGGGGCAATGACGTCCACATCGCCACTCAGACGGTGTACGACGCCCTCAAAACTCTCACTGCGGCGGGCCTGTTGCGGCGCACCGGGTCGCCCGGTTCCGCGCTGCGCTATGAGCGCCGGGTGGGAGACAACCACCACCATCTAATTTGTCGGCAATGTGAGCGAGTGCTGGACGTTGATTGCATCATCGGCTCCGCACCCTGCCTGACGCTGGCCGACGACCACGGCTTCGACATCGACGAGGCCGCTGTCACCTTCTGGGGCGTCTGCCCCGACTGCAAGAACACCGCTGGCCAAGACACGTCCGTCAACAGAGGCCGGACCGCCAGCAAAAGCATGAAAGAGGAAAAATGACCAAGCCTGAACCAACAACCACACAGACCGGAGCGCCAGTCGCCTCCGATGAGTATTCGCTGAGCGTCGGGGCCGATGGCCCCATCGTCCTGCACGATGTCTACCTGGTCGAGAAACTCGCCCAATTCAACCGTGAGCGCATTCCGGAGCGCATCGTCCACGCCAAGGGCGGCGGCGCGTTCGGCAGCTTCGAGGTGCTTGGCGACGTGTCCGCGTACACCAAAGCCAAAGTCTTCCAGCCCGGCCAATTGACCGGCCTGCTGGCCAGATTCTCCACCGTCGCCGGGGAACAGGGTAGCCCGGACACCTGGCGGGACGTGCGCGGCTTCGCGCTCAAGTTCTACACCGCCGACGGCAATTTCGACATCGTTGGCAACAACACTCCGGTCTTCTTCATCCGCGACGGCATCAAATTCCCTGATTTCATCCACTCGCAGAAGCGGCTGCCCGGCTCCCATCTGCGCGATCTGGACATGCAGTGGGACTTCTGGACGCTGTCACCGGAGACCGCGCACCAAGTCGCCTATCTGATGGGCGACCGGGGCCTGCCGCAGGATTGGCGGCATATGAACGGCTATGGCTCGCACACCTACCAATGGATAAATGCCGAAGGGGAACGTTTCTGGGTCAAGTACCACTTCGTCAGCGACCAGGGCACCAAGGAGATGAGCGCCGAGACCGCCGATCAACTGGCTGGCTCCGACGCCGACCACCATATCCGCGACCTGTATGAGGCCATCGAGCGCGGCGAGTACCCAAGTTGGACGATGTATGTGCAGATCATGGGGTACCAGGAGGCGAAGGACTACCACTTCAACCCATTCGACTTGACGAAGGTGTGGCCGTTCCAGGACTACCCGCGAGTGCTGGTGGGCCGTTTCACCCTCAATCGCAATCCGGAGAATTATTTTGCCCAGATCGAGCAGGCGGCTTTCGCGCCCAGCAATCTGGTGCCCGGCACCGGGATTTCCCCGGACAAGATGCTGCTGGCCAGGATGTTCTCCTACGCTGACGCGCACCGTTACCGGGTCGGCAGCAATTTCGCCGAATTGCCGGTCAACGCCCCGCAGTCGCCAGTGAATTCCTACACCCGCGACGGTGCCTCCCGGCACACCGTCCACCCGGCCTCAGCCCCGGTCTACGCCCCGAATTCCTTCGGTGGCCCGGTCGCTGACGCGGAACTCGCCAGCGAGCCGCGCGGCTGGGAGTCGGACGGGGAGATGGTCCGGGCCGCAGCGACCCTGCACGCTGACGACGACGATTTCAGCCAAGCCAGCGCTCTGGTCGGCGGGGTGTTCAGCCCTGAACAGCGCGCCCGACTGGTGAAAACCCTAACTGGCCAATACCAGGGCTTGAGCGTTGCCGTCATCAAGGAGAACTTCTTCCGCTACTGGGAAAAGATCGATCCCGAGATCGCCGCCCAAGTGAGAGCAGCAGTCGGAGCCTGACCAACCAACAATGAATAGGTGAGTGGACGCAAGTGGGCTGGTGAGTGAACAACTCACCAGCCCACTTCCAATTACGCCCCACTGCGGCGATTCGGACGTTTTCGAGGTTC
>JAISCH010000309.1 GCA_031265725.1 Propionibacteriaceae bacterium | reverse complement strand
GACTTCGATTTCGAGCTGCAGATGGCGCATATCAATTCCGAAATCGGGCAAATTGAGACGGTGATGATACCTGCTGGCAAACAATGGGGTACGTTGTCTTCCACGATGATCAGAGAGGTCGCCCACTGCGGAGGCGATGTTAGTGGTTTCGTGCCACAATTGGTTGCCGCGCGGATTGCGGCAAAGGTGAATGGTTAGGAGTTCTAAGCAATGGATGAGCGTACTGATACTGTCCTGGCAAGGCTCTATGCCATTGTGGAGCAGGCCAAGGGTGTGCCGGTGTCGGCTTCTTGCATGGTGAACCGCAAAGAGGTGCTGGAGCTGATCAGCGAGGCCAGGGAGGCGTTCCGGGTGGATGTCAGCGAGGCGCAGCGGGTCACCGAGAATTCGTTGGCGACGCTGGAGCGCGCCCAGCAGGAGGCTGAGCTGATTATCAAGGCCGCCGAGGACAAGGCCCTCTACCTCGCCGATCAGACTGAGATCATGGCGCAGGCGAAACGGCGTGCCCAACAGGTTGAATTACTGGCCATCCAGGAAGCTGACGCTTTCAAACGGGAGACCGACGCCTACATCGATCAGCGCATCGCCGGATTTGAAGCGGCATTGCAGAAGACCGTCAACCAGGTGCAGACGATGCGGGCCAGGCTGGCCGACCGTTCCCAGTTGGACGCGTCGGACACCCAGGCGCTGCCGCAGTTGGTACTCTGACGCGCTGGCCAGCGGGGGTGAACGAGGCTTTCCGGCTGGCCTTGGGGGAGTAGCGTAGGGGCTATGTCCTCTCCGGATTCCACTCAGCCCTGGTTGCCCCCGGACCAGCAATGGATGAGTCTCAGCCCGAATTATCTGCGACCTCGGACTATCGGTGCGGTCATCCGTTGGACCCTGCTCTGTGCCATCGTCGTCGGCACGGTCTGGAGCCTGCTCGACTGGATTTGGGGATTGGCTGCGCTGGCGGCCGGTGCGGCGCTGGCGATTTGGCGGGTGCTGAGAGTGCGGGAATGGGTGCGCACCTTCCGTTACGCCGAACGCGCCGACGACCTGCTGATCTCGCAGGGCTTGTTCTTGCGCAAACTGGTCTGTGTCCCATACGGACGGATGCAGGTGGTCAAAGTCGATTCCGGACCGTTGGACCGCCGCTTCAAGCTTGCCGGTGTCTCGCTGGTCACCGCCGCCAGCGACTCGAACGCCGAGATTCCCGGCCTCGACGCCGAAGTGGCGGCAGCGCTGCGGGACAGGTTGATCGCCGCCGGTGAGTCGAAGGCCATCGAACTGTGAGCGAGCAGACTGAGCCGACTGGGCAGACTGAGCCGATCGGGCAGACTGAGCAGGCTGAGCCGACTGAGCCGACTGAGCGGAAACGTCCGCGCCGCACCCATCCGGCTTCGGCGTTCATCAGCGGTTGGGTGGCCTTGGGCGCGTTCCTGCTCGCCCAACTGCGCGGAGTTTTCGACAATCCGGGCTATCCGGATCCCCGGACTCCGATCATGCTGATCATGCTGGCCGGGGCTGCCGTGCTGCTGATAGCTGGTGGGCTGTGGCGCTGGTGGAACACGCTCTTCTACATCGACGACGATGAATTCCGGGTCGAGACGGGCCGGTTCTTCCACACCTCCAAACGGATGGCGTACTCCAAGATTCAAAGTGTCGATATTCGCCAGCCGCTGTTGGCCCGGCTCTTCGACATGTGCGCGCTGGTCGTCGCCACCGGCAACGCCGAGTCGGTCGAATTGCGCTTCCTGCGCCGCAAACAGGCCGAGTCATTGCATGACTACCTGTTGGCCAAGGCCGCAGCCGAACGGGCGGAGCAGGTTGACGGCGGCTCAGCGCCGATGCCCCAGCCCGCCGCGCCAGTGCTGGTGAAATTGCCGAATAAGCGGATTGTGGCGGCGAAATTCCTCAGCCTGTCGCTGTGGTTGGGCATTGTCGGCCCGTTGGCTGCCGCCGTCGTCGCCTTCGTCTTCGACGTTCCCTGGGTGTCTTTCGGCGGCTTCCTGGCGGCGGGGATAGGCATCGTCGGTTTCGTCTGGACGAGAATCGTCGGGCAACTCAACTTCCAAGTGTCCCGGACCCCCACTGGACTGCGCGTTCAGCACGGCCTGACCGAGCTACGCAGCTACAGCGTTCCGCGCAAACGTGTCCAAGCGGTCACCATCACCCAGCATTGGCTGTGGCGGCTGCTCGGGGTGTACCAGGTGGACGCGGCCATCCTCGGCAGCGGCGGGGAGGATGAGAGCGGCAAATCCGGTTCAATCCTGCTCGCCGCTGGCACCTGGGCGGAAGTGGAGTCGGTCTTGGGCGAGTGCTGGCCGCAGGACTCCTGGAAAGCCGTCCCGGTCAGACCCGTCTCCAAGTCCGGATGGTGGCTGCATCCGCTGCGCCGTCAGGGCAGCAAATGGGGTTTCGACCAGCATTTCTTTGTCGCCAAATACGGTTGGCTCGACTGGGAGTGGTCAATCGCCCCGCTGGCCAAAGCCCAATCGGTGCAGCTCTCGGCCGGTCCGCTCGACCGCAAGCTGTCCCTCCGCTCCTTGAGCGTACACACCGCTGGTTCCCAGATCAGCGTCAGCGCCCCCTGGCTGGACGCCGACGAGGCCCAGTCCGCCTTCACTGAGCTTTCCGGATCGCTGCTGGCCGAGCGCTCGGTGGCATCGGCGCTCCCGCTTGCGGACAGTGCGGCCAGCCGACGTTTTGAGCCTGGGGAACAAGCCGGGTAGAGTACCTCTTTGGTTATGACGCAGTCGTGCCAGGGTGGAAGGGAGCCGCAGGTGCCTGTCCGCGTGGTCGATCCTCGTTCGGAGTTGGTGGTAGACACCCACGAACTGGTTCGTCATGCGGGGCAATCGAAACAGGTGCGGCGAGTCGCTTCCGCTCCGGACGGCCTAGGCGTAGCCATGATCGGTGTGCCACCGGGTTCGCCAGTCGCGCTTGATCTGCGGATCGAGGCGGTGGTGGAGGGGGTGCTGGTCACTGGGACGGCCCAAGTCAAGCTGGCTGGAAGCTGTGCTCGCTGTTTGGACCTGGTCGAGTCGGAGGACTCGATTGCGATCCAAGAGTTGTACTGCTATCCGGACAAGGAGTTGGACGATCCCGATGCCAGCCGTCTTGAGGGAGATTTGATCGACCTGGAGCCGCTCCTGCGCGATCTGGTGGTTATCGATCTGCCGTTCACTCCGAAGTGCAGGCCGGATTGCGCCGGATTGTGCCCCAGTTGTGGGGCAAATCTGAACCGCGACCCGGACCATGACCACGGTGCGGACGCCGACCCGAGATGGGCGGCGTTGGCCGGATTGGATGTCGGATCGGGCACGCCGGACGATGTAGCAGACAATAATGAGGAGTAGTTGTGGCAGTTCCGAAGCGGAGAATGTCGAGAGCCAATACCCGCGCCCGCCGCGCCCAGTGGAAGACGTCAGCACCTGCGTTGGTGACTTGCGCGAACCCCGCCTGTGGTGCCAAACATCTGCCGCACACCACCTGCCCCGATTGCGGGCAGTATGGACCGCGCGGTGCCCGTAGACAAGTTCTCGAAGTCTAGTTCGCTGCCCGCGTGGGCCGGATAAACGAACTATTTCATCAGTTGGGGTTCGAGGTGGACCCGCAACTCTTCCAGCTTGCCCTGACCCATCGTTCCTATTCCTACGAGCACGGCGGCATCCCGCACAACGAGCGGTTGGAATTCCTCGGTGACGCGGTGCTGGGCATCGCGGTCACTGATTATCTTTACCGCGCCTTCCCTGATTTTCCCGAGGGCAAGCTCGCCAAACTGCGGGCCGCAGTGGTGAACGCGCACGCCTTGGCCGACGTGGCCCGCGATCTCGGCCTCGGCCAGGAAATCCGGCTCGGAAAAGGCGAATTGGGGACTGGCGGGTCCGACAAAGCGTCGATCTTGGCTGACGCGCTGGAAGCTGTCCTGGGCGCGGTGATGATCTCGGAGGGCCGCGACGCTGCTGACCGGCTGGTCCACCACCTTTTCGATCCCTTGGTGGACGAAGCGGCTGCCAGCGGATCGGCCGGGGATTGGAAGACCATCCTGCAAGAGTGGTGCGCGTCCAACGAAATGGACCCGCCGCGCTACGACGTCACCGAATCCGGTCCCGACCACGCCAAACACTTCATGGCAGTGACCGTGATCGGGGATTGGCACTCGGCCCTGGGCGAGGGCAGTTCGAAGAAGCAGGCCGAACAGGGCGCTGCGGAGGCTGCCTTCACTGAATTGAGTGCCCGTTACGGCACCCCCGATGCCTGAACTCCCCGAAGTCGAGACTATCCGCGCCGGGCTGGAACGCAGCGTGGCCCAGCAGAGCATCGCCACGGTGACCGTTTCCCATCCGCGCTCAGTGCGACGGCATCCGGGCGGGCCGGAAGATTTCGCGCAAGCCTTGCTGGGACGCACTATCACCCAGGTCTCCCGAAGGGGCAAATACCTCTGGCTAGCGTTCGCTGACGGCGACGCGCTGCTCGCCCATTTGGGGATGAGCGGCCAATTCCGGGTTGACCGGCCCGGCGACCCGCCGCCACCGAACACCAGGGTGGAATTCACTTTCACCACGGCTGACATCGTGCTGCGCTTCGTGGACCAACGCATGTTCGGGGGATTGTCGCTGAGCGGTGGAGGCGCGGCACAGCCCGCCGAGATAGCCCACATCGCGGCAGACCTGCTTTCCGCCGATTTGGATTGGGACGCCTTGGTGGCAAAGATCGTTGCGAAGCGCAGTGGGATCAAAAGGGTGCTGCTCGATCAGACGGTGGTCTCCGGGATCGGGAATATCTACGCCGACGAGTCGCTCTGGCGGGCAAGACTGCACTACGACCGTCCAGCCAACACCTTGTCGTCCAGTCGGATCAGCGGACTGCTGGAGCATGCTCAGGCGGTGCTCGGCGAGGCGTTGGCGGCGGGAGGCACCTCCTTTGACGCGCTCTACGTCGGGGTGGCCGGGGAGTCCGGGTATTTCGAGCGGTCCTTGGCGGTCTATGGCCGCCAGGGTCTACCCTGTCCGCGTTGCGGGACTGCCATCGTGCGGGAGCCATTCATGGGCCGTTCCAGTTTCCGCTGCCCGAAATGCCAACCGCGCTATCGGGTGGAGCCGTCTCGGCCCAGTAGAGTTGAGGCATTGTGAGCCTCAACGACTTCTACGCGCGTCTTCGTCCCAGCCTGATCCAGTTCCTCAGATTCGGGCTGGTCGGCGGCTGCGGGGTGCTGGTCAACCAAGTCGTGCTCGTCACTTGCAATGTGCTCAGCCGTGATTTTCTCGGCGTCAGCGAGAACGCCGCCGTCGTCGGCATCCCGTTCACCGACCTGAGCGTGCGCAACTACCACATCTGGTCCACGCTGGCTTTCCTGATCGCCAATCTGTTCAACTTCGTGGTCAACCGGCACTGGACGTTCAAATCGGCCAACAGAGCGCCGTTCTGGAAGGAGTACCTGCCCTTCCTGTCGGTCGGCCTCTTCGCCCAGGGCATCGGCCTGCTGCTCCTCACCGCGCTGATGCATCCGGACTCGCCGATCTCGCTGCCGACCAATGTGTTCACTGGAGAAGTCGGGCTGCTCAACAAGCTCTACTGGGCGAATCTCATCACTATCGTCTGCGTTACCCCGATCAACTTCTTGCTGAATAAGCTATGGACGTTCCGGATCGTCCGACGCCGCCATCACCAGAGCAGGGGAGAGTAGCCGATGTATCTGAAAAGCCTGACCCTGCGCGGCTTCAAGTCATTCGCCTCTTCCACCACGCTCAATTTCGAGCCGGGGATCACCTGTGTCGTCGGCCCGAACGGTTCGGGCAAGTCGAATGTGGTGGACGCGCTCAGTTGGGTGATGGGCGAGCAAGGCGTGAAGACGTTGCGTGGCGGCAAGATGGAGGACGTAATCTTCGCCGGAACGGCGGGGAGGGCACCGCTGGGCCGGGCGGAAGTCATCCTGACCATAGACAATTCCGACGGAGCGCTGCCGATAGAGTTCACCGAGGTCACCATCTCTCGGACGATGTTCCGAGCCGGTGGGTCCGAGTACGCGATCAACGGCACTGTCGCCAGGCTGCTGGACGTGCAGGAATTGCTCTCCGACTCCGGCATCGGCCGGGAGATGCATGTGATCGTGGGGCAGGGGCAACTCGACACCATTCTGAACGCCACTCCGGAGATCAGGCGCGGTTTCATCGAGGAGGCCGCCGGAGTGATGAAGCATCGCAAGCGCAAGGAGAAGGCTGAGCGCAAGCTGGAGTCGACTGCGGCCAACCTCAACCGGCTCTCCGATCTGCTCACCGAATTGCGCAGGCAACTCAAGCCGCTCGGCCGCCAGGCTGAAGTGGCCCGTAAGGCAGCGGGCATCCAGGCCGAGGTTTTCGACGCCAAAGCCAGGCTGCTGGCCGACGACTATCTGCGGGCGAAGACGTCACTGGATGGGGAATTAGCCGCCGAAGAGGCGCTGCGGCTGCAACGGCTGGCGCTGGAGGAGGCATTGGAGCAGGCCCGTGCGGCTGAGTCCGCCGCCGAGACCGCCGCCCGGGCCGCCATGCCGGCGCTGAACGCCGCGCAGGAGACCTGGTATGCCCTCGCCGGGCTGCGGGAACGCGCCGCCGCCACTGCCTCCATCGCCGCTGAACGACTGCGTAACTCCAGCAACGCCGACGCCGACGTCGGATTGGGCCGGGACCCGGCCGCCATTGAGCGTGAGGCTGCGGGCATCCGGAAAGCCGCCGCTGAATTGGACGATGAGGCCGTGGCGAAACAGGCCGCGCTGGAGCAGGCGACGGCGGCCAAGCAGGCAGCCGAGGAGGCGTATAACAATGCCGAGCGGCTTTTCCAAGCGGCTCAACGCGCTATCGCGGACCGGCGCGAGGGCCTGGCGCGGCTCACCGGGGAAGTGAATACCTTGCGCAGCCGGGCGGAGTCGGCCGATGCGGAGATAGCCCGGCTGGACACCGCCGCGCAGTCAGCCGCTCAGCGAGCGAAAGCGGCCAAGACATCCTCCGCTGAATTGGAGACCAAATTGGCCAGTCTGACTTCCGGGGAATCGG
>JAISCH010000277.1 GCA_031265725.1 Propionibacteriaceae bacterium | reverse complement strand
CTTCACCCTGCCCTACTACTTCGGCTCCCGTTACCTGTTCTATCGTAAGGATGTGTGGAAGGCCGCCGGGGTCGAGTTGCCGAAGACGCTGACCGAGTTCAACACGGCCGTCGCTGAGATCGCCAAGAAGAACCCCGACAAGATCAAGGACTTCTCCGGATTCTTCATCGGCGGCCAGGACTGGCGCAACGGCATCTCCTGGGTCTTCGGCAACGGCGGCGAGCTGGCCAAGCAGGACGGCGGCCAGTGGGTCTCCACGCTGAGCGATCCGAACACCATCAAAGGCTTGCAGCAATTGCAGGAGATTCAGAAAGTCGCCTCGAATGCGCCCAGCACCGCCAAGGACGAGAGCCCCTGGCTCTACATCAACGACTCCGATGTGATCAAGGACGACGCCAATGACCCGGACAAGGTGACCGCGAAGACCTCGCTGGCCGCCGCGACGATCATGGCTCCAGGCTGGGCGCACTGGTCGATCGGCGATCTGGTCACCAAGGACGGCAAAGAGGTCCGCGAGTGGAACGACGAGAAGTTCGGCGTCTTCGTACTGCCCGGCAACGACGGCAAGCCCGCCCCAGTGTTCGCCGGTGGCTCCAATATCGGCATCTCCGCCGCGTCGCAGAACCAGGTTGGCGCTCGCGCGCTGATGAAGATCATCTTTTCCGCCGAGTATCAGCAGATGCTGGGTAAGAACGGCCTCGGCCCGGCCAACTCCGACTATGTGTCCTCGATGGGCAGTGACGAATTCGCCAAGGCTCTGGTCGAATCCGCGTCCAACTCCAAGCTGACCCCAGCGGCTCCCGGATGGGCAGCCGTCGAAGGATCGAAGAAGCTGGAGGAGTTCTTCTCCAAGGTGGCCGACGGCGGCGATATCGCCACCCTGGCCGCAGAGTATGACGCGATCATCACACCATTGCTGAATAGTAATTGACGGATGCCGGTGTCGAGTTGACCAGTTGAGAGTGGTGCGTGCCGAGGGATTCGGACACCCAGGAATGCGACAAGCTGACCTGGGTGTCCGGTCTCCCGGCCGGGCACGGCTCAGCAGTTGACTAGACTCTGCTCAAGCATCGATACCGCGAAGAAGCGATAATGACGAAGAAGATTCAGTGGTCTCCGTATCTGCTGCTGACTCCGGCAGTCGTGATCCTGCTGGCCGCCCTGGCCTATCCGGTGGGCTGGCAGTTGTGGACCTCACTGACCAAGTACGGGCTGGCGCAGCAATTCGGGCAGCCGCCAGAGTTTGTTGGCATAGACAACTACGTGCAGATGTTCGCCACCCCGCAGATTTGGGGAGTGATCGCCCGATCCATCGCTTTCTGCCTGGTCAACGCGGTGTTGACGGTGGCCATCGGAGTCGGCTTAGCCCTGCTGATGAACGCCGCTGGCAAGGCCGCGCGGATGGTCCTGCAGGTCGCGCTGCTGCTGGCCTGGGCGATGCCGGTGGTGGCCGCGATGACGGTTTGGCTGTGGCTGTTCAACTGGCACCACGGGATCGTCAACTGGCTGCTCAGCAGCTTCGGCTTGGACTTCACCGGCCACAATTGGCTGGAGAACCCGCTCAGCTTCTACTTTGTGGCGACGGTCATCGTGGTCTGGATGTCGGTGCCTTTCGTCGCTTTCTCGGTCTACGCGGGACTGACCCAGGTGGCCCCGGAAATCCTGGAGGCCGCCCAGGTGGACGGCGCAAGCGGCTGGCAGCGTTTCACCGCGATAATCCTGCCCATCATCCGGCCGGTGCTGATGATCGTGCTGCTGTTGCAGGTGATTTGGGATTTGCGGGTGTTCACCCAGATCAAAATGCTGCAGGACGCCGGTGCTGACTACACCTCCACCAATCTGCTCGGTACCTTCATCTACAGCACCGGAGTGGATTCCGGGGACTTCGGCATGGCTGCGGCGATGTCGGTATTCGTGCTGTTGCTGACTATGGCGTTGTCGGCCCCATACGTCCGTTCGCTGATGAGACAGGACTGAGATGGCTGCCAACATTGTGAAAGAGAAGCTGCGCCCCGGGAGAGTGGTCGCCTCCATCGCCGCCATGGCTGTCGCGCTGGTCTGGGTCTTCCCGGTCTACTGGATGTTGTCCTCCGCGCTGCTGCCGAACGCCGTGCTCACTTCAACGACTCCGACCTTCTTGCCCTTCGGCGGCAGTCTGGACAACTTCGCCCAAGTGTTCGCCAAGGGCACCTTCTTTCAAGCGCTCGGCATCAGCCTGGTGGTGACGCTGGTCGCAGTCTTTTGCTGCCTGCTCTTCGCCTTCTGCGCCGCGTTGGCGATCAGCCGCTACCACTTCAAGGGACGGACCAGCTTCGTGCTGGCGGTGCTCTTCATCCAAATGCTCCCAGCGGAGGGCCTCTTCATCGCCCAGTACAAGATGATGTCGAGTGTGGGGACGGCGACCGGCAACGCCATCGGCTTGAACAGCGTCCTTGGACTGTCGCTGCTCTACATCGCCGCCGTCATCCCGTTCACCGTGTGGATGCTGCGCGGATTCGTCGCCGGGGTTCCGGCCGACCTGGAGGAGGCGGCTATGGTGGACGGCTGTTCCAGGGCCAAGGCCTTCTTCCGGATCACCTTCCCGCTGCTCGCCCCAGGGCTGGTCGCCTCTGGCGTCTATGCTTTCTTGCAGGCTTGGAACGAATTCACCGTCGCCTTGGTGATCATGCAGAAAGAGTCCATGCAGACCCTGCCGCTCTGGTTGCGCACCTTCATCCAGGCCAGCGCCACCAGGGAGACCGATTGGGGGCAGGTCATGGCCGCTTCGACCTTGGTGGCAGTCCCGGTCATCATCTTCTTCCTGCTGGTGCAAGGCAGGATGACTTCCGGTTTGGTGGCTGGAGCTGTGAAAGGCTAGTACTAGCACCTGTCTGGGCGCGGCTAATGGTCGGCTCCGGGTGACAGAAACGATGATATGAGAGAGGAAACTATGAGGCCCACGAAAGCTGTCGTCCTGGCGGCCGGGCACGATCAGGCGACCCGTGAATTGTTGCTCAAGCCCTTGGGCAATGCCACCGTGATCGAACTGGTGCTGGCGAACGTGACCACAGTGGTGTCGCCTGCGGACGTGGTGATCGTTGTCGATGAGCACGACGACAGCGTGCGGCACACGGTCGGGCCGGGGTGGACCTACGTGCCGCAGAGCGTGCAAGCCGGGACCGGCGATGCCGTCCGCTGCGCTCGTTTTGAACTGGAGGGTTTCGCCGGGGATGTGTTGATCGCCTATGGCGACACCCCGTTGCTGCGCGCCGACTCGTTGAAAGGGCTGCTCAACCGGCACCGGCTCAAACAGGCCCGGTTCTCGCTGCTCTCGGCGAGGCTGGAGCAGCCCGGCCATTATGGACGGATCGTCCGCGATGACGCCGGTGCGCTGGCTGGAATCGTGGAGTCCACCGACCTGGACGACGGCACGACCGCGCTCAAAGAGATCAACGTCGGGGCGTACGTGGTAGCCAACGAATTGCTCGTCGGGCAACTGGATTTGATGGCGCAGACTGGCGAGCACCGGCTCACCGAGCTGGCCAAAAGACTGATCAACCAGGGTGTGCCGACCAGTTCCTATGTGACCACCGACACTGACGAGGTGCAGGGCATCAACACCGCCGCCGAGTTGCGGGCCGCCTCGGATATCGTGCTGAAACGGCTCTTCGCCCCGCACCGCGAAGTCGAGACTGGCGAGATCGCCTTCGGCACTGGTGGCTGGCGGGCCCGCATCGGTGAGGGGTTCACCCTGCACAATGTCCGGCGGCTCTGCCAAGCGATAGCCAATGCCGCGACGCGGGCCGGTGTGGAGCAAAAAGGCGTGGTCATCGGGGGAGACCGGCGCTTCCTCTCGGCGGAGAGCGTGCGCTGTGCCGCCGAGGTGTTCGCGGGGAACAACATCCCGGTGATGATCCTGCCCGACGACGTTCCGACTCCGCTGGTGACTTTCGCCGCGCCTTTCCTTTCTGCGGCGTATTCGTTGGTCTTCACCGCCTCGCACAACCCGCCACAGTGGAACGGCCTGAAGGTGTTCCGCGCCGACGGCTCGCTGCCCTTGGACGAGGAGACTGACCGGTACTCGGCTGAGGCGAATTCGCTGAGCAGCAGCGATGTCATCGCCTTGGAGTACGACACGGCGGTGGCCAGCGGCATGATCTCCATCCGCGACATCACCAATGACTATGTGGACGCCATCGAGCAGATCGTGGACGTGGAGGCGATCCGCGCCGCCGGGTTGCGGGTGATAGTGGACCCGATGTACGGCACGTCCCAGCTCACCCTCGGCATGATTCTGTCCGACGCCCGCGCCCGGGTGCAGTTCATCCATGAGCGGCACAACCCGCTGTTCGGCGGACGTTCCCCGGCTCCGGACCCGGAGGCGTTGAGCATGCTGATCGAGACGATCAAAGCCAGCGGGCGCTACAGCCTGGGCATGGCCACCGATGGGGACGCCGACCGGATCGCCATCGTGGACGAGCACGGGGAGTACATCTCGACCAATGACCTGTTGCTGCTGATCTACTGGTATATGCACGAGGAGCGCGGCGAGCGCGGCGGAGTGGTGCGCAACCTGGCGACCACCTCGCTGCTGGACCGGCTGGCCGAGTCATTCGGGGAGCAGGCCTACGAGACCCCGGTGGGATTCAAATTCGTCACCGCCGCGATGCTGGAGCATGACTGCGTGCTGGGCGGGGAGTCCTCCGGCGGCCTGACGATTCGCGGGCACATCCTCGGCAAAGACGGGGTGTTCGCCTGCGCGTTGGTGGTGGAGATGCTGGCCCGGACCAAGAAGTCGATCACCGAGTTGCGCCAACTCATCTGGAACCGGGTGGGGCGGCTCTACTCGCTGGAGACCTCAGTGCCGGCGACTCCGCAGATGCGCGTCGAGGTGCCCCGTCGTCTCGATCCGGCCAAACTGAGCGAGGTCGCCGGGGAGCCGGTGCTGCGGATCGACAGCATGGACGGCATCAAGATTCATCTGCCGGGCGACTCCTGGGTGCTGCTCCGCTTCTCCGGCACTGAGCCGGTGCTCCGGATCTTCGTGGAAGCGCCCACTGCCGAACGCGCCGAGGAACTGCTCAGTTGGGCCAATCGGGCGGTGGCCGCATGAGCGCGCCTTCTGCGGCCGGGCATCCGGTCATCCCGATTCTGCTCTCGGAGCCGCGATGAGGTACGGCCACTTCGACACCGACGCGAGAGAGTACGTCATCGAACGTCCGGACCTGCCCGCTTCCTGGGTCAACTATCTCGGGGTGAGCGACCTCTGCACGGTGATCAATCAGAACGCCGGTGGCTATTCCTTCTACCGTTCCTCCGAACGGGGGCGGGTCACCCGTTTCCGCCCCAACGCCGTTCCGCAGGACCGGCCTGGGCACTATGTCTACTTCCGCGACGCCGACAGCGGCGACTTCTGGTCGGCCTCCTGGCAGCCGGTGGGCAAGCTTTTGGCCGCAGACGCAGAGTCCTCCCGCGCTGACGACCAGGCCAGCTATCGCACCCGGCACGGCCTCTCCTATTCCGTCTTCGAGTCGGAATACCGGGGCATCAAAGCCAGCCAACGGGTGTTCATCCCGGTCGCCGACGATGTGGAGCTATGGCAGGTCGAGATCGGCAACGACTCCAGCGCCGAGCGTACTTTGGACATCTTCGGCTATCTGGAGTTCTCCTTCCACACCGTCGCCATCGACAACCAGAATTTCCAGATGTCGCTGTACGCGTCCGGCGCGAGTTTCCGCGACCAGGTGGTCACTTACGATTTCCACTACGAGCCGTGGACCTACCACTACTTCACCTCCACGACCACACCGGAGGGTTTCGACACCCGCCGGGACGCTTTCATCGGGCCTTGGCGGGACGAGAGCCGTCCCTTGGCGGTGGAGCGCGGAAGCTGCTCCGATTCCCAGGGCACTACCGGCAACCACTGCGGGGCCTTGCAGCACCGGATTACCCTGGCACCCGGTGAGAGCCGGAAGCTGCTCTACTTGCTCGGCTACGGCGACCACGAAGTTGGGGCCGCCATGCGGGCGAAATACTCCGATCCAGCAGCGGCTGACCGGGCCTTTGCCGACCTGGGCGAGTATTGGGCCGAAAAGCGGGCCAAGCTGGTCGTCAACACTCCGAACGGCACGCTCGACGAGTTGATCAACACCTGGACGCTCTTCCAGGCCGAGACCTGCGTGGTCTGGTCGCGGTTCGCCTCCTTTGTCGAGGTGGGTGGGCGTACCGGCCTCGGCTATCGGGACACCGCCCAAGACTCGATGGCGGTGGCGCACTCCAACCCGGCGAAGACCAGGCAGCGGCTATTGGAATTGCTGCACGGGCAGACGAGTGCCGGGTATGGCCTGCATCTGTTCGACCCGCTGCTCTTCGACGGGCCGCGCGCCGACATTCCGGTCGGCGTCAAGCTGCCCACAGTCATCCCCGGCCAGGCGGCGGACCAACTCCACGGCATCGCCGACGCCTGCTCCGACGACCATCTCTGGCTGGTACCGGCCGTGCTGAACTATGTGACCGAGACCGGGGACCTCGACTTCCTCGAAGCTGTCGTGCCGTTCGCCGATGGCGGCGAGGCCTCGGTCTACCAGCATCTGCGGCGGGCGGTGGACTTCACCGCCGAGCATATCGGGGAGCACGGCATCGCCCAGGGATTGCGGGCCGACTGGAACGATTGCCTCAATCTCGGCGGCGGCGAGAGCGCGCTGGTCAGCTTCCTGCACATCTGGGCGGCCGAGGCGTTGGCCAGTGCGGCGGAACAGTTGGGCCGCGCCGACGACGCCAGCCACTACCGCGACCTCGTCCAGCGCAGCCGGCAGGTGGCCGACGCCGTGCTGTGGGACAGGCAGGCCCCCGACGGCGGCTCCT
>JAISCH010000163.1 GCA_031265725.1 Propionibacteriaceae bacterium | reverse complement strand
ATGAACGCCAACAATGTCGGCAGCGCGAAGGCCGGGAACCATTTCTTGATATAAGTGGAGACTCGCATGACTAATTCCTTAGCAGTGGTCAATGGCGGACGCACCAGGGTGGCACGCCCGCCGTTGACCTCAGTACAAGTTGATACTAACTGCCTTCAGCGGCAGCGGCTTGGGTTTTCCAACTATCGACCACAGTGGAACTGACCTTGGCCCAGTCGGTTTTGCCCTGTGCGTACTGCAAGAGCGCGCCACCGAAGTCATCTTTGAATTGCTGGCTGGGGAATACAGTGAACACCCAGGGCAGATTCTTGACCTCTTTATTGTCCATCCAAGTCCGCACCTCAGTGGCGAGCGGGTCATTCGGCACCTCTTTCGCAGTGAAGGTGTCGAACGGGGTGATGAAGCGGAGTTGTTCGGTGACATATTTCTTGCCGGTCTCAGAGGAGAACAGCCAGTAGAGGAAGTCCAGTGAGGCCTTCTTGGAGGCATCGGAGATATCGTTGTTGATGGCGAAGTAATTCTCGGTGCCGATGCAGATGCCCTGCTTGTCCTCACCGGTCACGCCGGTGTAGAGCGGCAGGAAGTGAACGTCCTCAGCTTTGACGGTATTGCCCTGGACGATGGCGATCTGACCCCAGCCCCAGTTACCGTTCTGCACCATCGCGGACTGTCCCAGGGCGAATTCGGCCATTGCCTCGTCAACCGTCTTGGAGCCGAGTTGGCCCTTCTCCGTGGTGGAGTTGTTCAGGTACAGGTCGAATAGCGACTGGTATTGCGGGCCGTATTTGAAAGTCACCTGGGCTGGCGTGCCCTTGTTCAGATCGATTTTGTCCTCGGTGAACTCGTAATAGAACGGCACATCGGCCAGATGGGTCTGCCAGCGCCAGTCCTCACCCGGCTTGAGCGAGGTGTTGGAGAAGACGCCCTTGATGCCCAGCTCGGCTTTGTGTTTGGTCATATCCTCGGCGACCTGCTTCAAGGTGGCGAAATCCTTGATCTCGGTGGTGGCGGAAATGCTCACCGCTTTGTTGGCCAATCCGAAGTACTTCTTCATGATCGCCTCGTTGTAGATGATGCCGAAGCCCTCCACCACGTAGGGGATGCCATAGGTTTTTCCGCCGTCGGTGATCGCCTGTGACTTGTCGATCATGTGTTTGTATAACTCGGAGTCGCTGACATCAGCGACATAGTCTTTCCAGTTGGCATAGCCGACCGGGCCGTTGATCTGGAAGATCGTCGGTGGCTCGGACTTGGCGATCTCCGAGGTCAAAGTCTGTTCGTAGGTGCCGCTGGCGGCGGTGACGACTTTGACGTCGATATTCTTCTCTTCCTTGTAGGCGGCGACGATCTGGTTGTAGACCTCAGCCACCTCCGGCTTGAAATTGAGGAAATACACCGAGGGTGTGTCTCCTCCTCCAGTGCAGGCAACCGTGCCCAGCGCCATAGTGGCGGCCAAAGCCAGCGCCAATAACCTTTTTCTCATCCGTACCTTCTTTCCGTGAGAGTTGTCCAAGCGAGTTTCCGCATTAATTCCTGCTGAGAACACTCGCTGTTGAAGTCTCTCGGGAACGTTTCCGGTAACGTTCCCGGTTGCCTAGAACCTACGCCCAAAGCTGCTGCTCAGACATCAGTCTCAGCGGTCTGTGACCAAACTGTTACTGATTATGCACTTCCACAACTGTTTTAGCTGGCGAATTGCGAAACAAAAAGCAAAATTGGCAATTTGGTGACTACGCTGAAGGCGTGGAAATTCGAGAACTGTGGAAGGGCTATCTCCCCAAGGCGCGTTGGTTCGCGGCGAAAGGCCTGAGTTGGCAGGGCTTCGAATTGAAAGCTCTCCAATGGTATGCCCACGGCGAGGTCAGCGTGCGGTCGGAATTGGCCTATGTCAAGTTGCCGGAGCACACCGAGGTCTATCACCTGTTGGTGGGCTACCTGCCCGCTGGCAGCGCGGAGCCGGCAGCATTGTTGGGCCAGACCAGGCTGGATCAGCAATTGGTGGATGTGGTGGACGCGCCACTCTCGGCGACGGCCATGCGCGCTTTCCTGGGCGGCATCGCCCAGCCGGGGGTCAGCGGCGTGGAGTGGCTGGGGACGCCACCAGCGGCGGACCTGCCGGTGAAGGTGTTCGGCGGCGAGCAGAGCAACACCAGCATCAGCATTGGGGACGTGCTGCTCAAATTGTTTCGCAAGCTGCCGGAGGGTCAGAATCTGGAGACCGAGATGCTGCGGGATTTGGCCGACAGCTCGGTGACGCCCAAGCTGATCGGGACTATCACCACAGCCGATCAGGAATACGAGTTGGGGATTTTCTGCGAACGGATTCCTGACGCCACCGACGGCTGGAGCTATGCCACCACCGCCTGCCGGGAGAATCGCCCAATCACCGCTGAGTTGCGCCAATTGGGCTGCGACTTGCGGGTTTTGCATGGGCTGTTGGCTGGCGTCTATGGCACAGCGACGATCTCAGCGGGGACCGTCAGCACGGCCATGCTCACCCGCCTGGACGAGGCGGCGGAGAACGTTCCCGAGTTGCTGCCGTTGGCTGACGCACTCAGCGCGGTTTTGCGGCTGCCACCGGGTGAACTCAAGGTGCAGCGGGTGCATGGTGATTTTCATCTGGGCCAGGTGTTGCGTTCCCCGCGCGGCTGGACTTTCATCGACTTCGAGGGCGAGCCGTTGAAGACGATGGCGGAGCGCAAGGCCCCGGACGCGGTTTGGCGGGATGTGGCCGGTTTGACCAGATCGCTCGACTACGCGCGTTTCAGCCACTCCGATCCGGGCGGTGCCCAAGCCCAGGACTGGTATGCGAAGGCCAGGGCGGCCTTTTTGGACGGCTATCTCGACAAGGCGGGCGTACCGGCCGCATTGCACGCCTACGAGGTAGACAAAGCGATCTATGAATTGGTCTATGAGACCCGGAATCGCCCGGATTGGGCCGAAATACCCCGGCAAGCTGTGCGAGCTGCCGCCTCGGCAGCATAGACTCGGGTACGTGGCTGTCCTCCATACTATTCATCGTCCGGCTGACCTGCGCGGGCTGAGTGTCCGGCAACTCAACGAGTTGGCCACCGAGATTCGTTCTTTCCTGATCACGAATGTGAGCCGGACCGGGGGGCACCTCGGGCCGAATCTGGGCGTTGTCGAGTTGACCCTCGCGCTGCACCGGGCTTTCGACTCGCCGCGAGACGCGATCATCTTCGACACCGGGCATCAAAGCTATGTGCACAAGATCGTCACCGGCCGGATGGACTTCGCCACCCTGCGTCAGTACGGCGGGATGTCCGGCTATCCGAATCGGGCCGAGTCCGAGCATGACTGGGTGGAGAATTCCCATGCCTC
>JAISCH010000211.1 GCA_031265725.1 Propionibacteriaceae bacterium | reverse complement strand
TTATAACAGACATGGAAAAAATCGGGTCCTATATTTATTTCGACACCTATCTCAACGCCTACCGGATCCATCATCTCTTTCTGGATTACCTTAAAGGCAGGCAGGGCAGCCTGAGCCGGGAAGACTATAAAGGCATTGTCTCCTGCGCCTGTCCGTCTCCAGGCGTCTGTCCATTCATGGGGACCGCGAACACCATGTGCGCCACCGCAGAACTGCTCGGGTTCACACCCCCCGGCAATGCCAGCGTACAGAGCCAAACACCACCCTGGCACGAACTTGCCAAACATGCGGCATATACCCTTGTGGAAGCGGTGCGGACCGGCAGGCGTCCGTCCAGCTTCCTTAACCGGGAAAGTTTTCTGAACGTGGTGCGTTACATGATGGCGACCGGAGGATCGACGAATTCATTGATGCATGTCCCAGCCATTGCCCGGCAAGCTGGTATTGACCTAGAAGTCGCCGATTTCGACCGGATCAGCCGGGAAGTCCCAGTGATTAGCGCCATCTACCCCAACCATCCCAGCTACACCATGCATGACTTCGCAGCAGCGGGAGGACTAGCCGCAGTGCTCGGTGAACTCTCCGGGACCGGACTGATCGACATCTCAGTGGACGGGATGTTCGGACCCATCAGCGACCGACTGGGAGTGAGCAGCAATTCGGACGTGATCCGCTCCGTTACCGCTCCGATCAGCGCTCAAGGCGGCCTCGCAGTGCTGTCCGGCAATATCGCCGCTGATTCCGCCATAGTCAAATTCTCCGCAGTAGACCAATCAGCGCAACACTTCTGCGGGCCAGCCAAGATTTACGACTCCCAGGACGAGGCCTGGAATGCGATTCTGCGCGACGAGATAGTGGCCGGTGACGTGGTGGTGATCCGCTATGAGGGGCCAAAAGGTTCACCAGGTATGCCGCACATGGAAACATTCATGGCAGCAGTGTTGGGCAAGGGTCTGGGTACCGAAATCGCTCTGATCTCCGACGGACGGTTCTCCGGAGCGACGGGTGGATTAGCCATAGGCCACGTCTGTCCGGAAGCCTACGATGGCGGTAATATCGCACTGCTGCGCGACGGCGACCCGATCCACATCGACATCGCTGCACGCACCTTGATCGCTGATGTCAGCGCAGAAGAATTCACAGCCCGGATGGCAGAATGGCAGCCTGTGCGGAAATATGCCTCCGGTTGGCTGGAGTTGTACCGCAAGAACACCACATCTGCGCATTACGGCGCGACAGTGTTCTGGAGTAAGTAGGAGTTTGCTATGCCAATGATCCGAGTAGGACGAGTGGCCAGCCCTGGTGTTGTGGACTTCTTGACCAGAGAAGTGCCAGAGTTGACCGGGGATCAAGTGTTGATAGCTATTAGAGCGAGCGCAATTTGCGGCAGCGATCTTCATATCTTTAAGGGTCGTCATCCTTCAGTGTCACTTCCGGCAACCATAGGGCACGAGTTCTCCGGAGTTATTGAGAAGGTTGGTGCTAATGTCACTCGAGTGTCTGTAGGCGATCGGGTCTGTGTGGAGCCAGTGGTGGTTTGCGGGATGTGTGTCGCTTGCCGCCACGGAGACTACGGCTACTGCGAGAACATCAGTTTCACTTACCGGATGGGCGACGGCGCAATGGCCGACTACGTCAAGGTGCATGAACCGTATGTCTATCGACTACCCGACAACATGTCCTTCGCTACTGGCGCTCTGGTGGAGCCGTTGGCAGTTGCGGTGCACGCGACCCGTCGCGCCGACGTTAAACTTGGGGATCGAGTCGCAGTATTCGGAGGGGGCGCGATCGGAGTGTTGATTGCGGCGCTCTCACGTAGGTTCGGGGCCGCCGAAGTGACAGTCGTAGATTTCGACGATCCTCGCCTAGATCTGGCAAGGTCTTTCGGCGCGACGCGGGTCCTTAATCCACAGCATGACGACGTTTTGGATCAACTAGACCGCATTGACAAGTCATTCGAATGTGTCGGTGTACCAGACACTCTACGGCAGGCTATGCTTTGCCTGCGCAAGAACGGTCTGGCCACTGTCGTCGGAATAGCCGAGGTTACTGATGTGGCGATCCCGGTCTCACGATTCATCACTCACGAAATCAAAGTGCAAGGCTCGCAGGGATACTGCTGGGATTTCCCCACAGCACTCGCCTGCGCCCAAGAACTTGAGATAGAGCGACTGATCACTCATACATTCTCCTTGGACGAATTACAAATCGCACTCGACACCTGTCTGAATCGTGCTTCAGACGTACTAAAAGTGATCATCGAGCCTTGATTATAACTATCAAGAACATTATGCAACGGATATGACCATAGCTAACTGAGACCGTTGTATCTACCAACACTTCATGCTGCACTAACTACTATCAGTAGCGTCGCGATCAAGACAAGACCGGCCAAACTCGATAGCCGACGAACTACCCGAAGCATTCCTGGCCGTTGTCTAGGACTAGGCCTTGGACGGTGGCATCGGCTACGTTGCCTTCCCATTCGTTCTCCAGCGCGCCGCTGTCGCCGAACTCGATGCCGAGGTAGGGCGGGGACCAGGCGGTGAAATCGGCTTCTGCTCCGTTGATGTCGATGTAGACGCCAGGGAAGCCTTCCAACTGGTAGGTCTTGAAACGGAGCCGGTAGGCGTCTTGAACTTCCGGCCCGGTGCTGCCCGCGCGGATGCCCTGCTCGGTGGGCACGTAATTCTTGGGCTCGATGTAGACGAGTCTCCCGTCCGGATTGAAAACCAGCGCCTGAGCCTCGTTGCTCGCCGCGATGACGCATTCGCTGGAGTCGTCGCTCTCGCTGGAGGCATCGCTTTGCCGCACGGACGGGTCGGCTGCTTCGACTTCTTCCAGCGTCATCCCCAGTTCGACTCGGCCCAACCCGGAGAAGGTGAGCAGCAACGCGGCATATTCAGCCTCCACCCGGTTTGCCTCGACCAGGTCCACGGCGATCTCCATGGAGGCGGCGGGCAGCGGATAGAAATGGTCCGGACCGGCCACCGCGTCACCGAAGTCCAGCCGGTACTCCCCACTGGCGAGGCTCACCTCGACTGACGCGGAACCAGTGAAGGGATATTTCTCAGCTTTGCCAGTCTCGTCCACCAGGACGAAGGTGCCTTCCGCATCGGCGGGCAAGCCGGTGATGCTGATTCGCAACACCGCTGTCTGCACCGTGTCCTGCAGGCTCTCGGATTGGATCAGCCCGGCTGCGGACTCGGAGGGAGCAGTGAAGAACTGCCAGCCGCTGATGAACATGACCCCGAGGGCCGCAGCAGCCAGGATGGCGACACCGACCACTGTCCACAGCGGAACAGTGGACAGCCCAGCCCGGGGCCGTCGTCTGGGAGTCGTCTCGACTGGTGCGTGCTCGAACACATCGAATGGCAAGGACTGCTCGGTCGGCGACTCCGGAGACCGATTAGCCACTTTCGCTCCTTCGCGCCGCTATCAATTTAAGTCTAATGACTATTGAATCACGTCGGGCCGCTGACGGATATAGCTCCGCCGACGATCTGGCGGCAGTCCCCAGGTTAGGCCTCCAGGACTATCGGCAGGATCATCGGCCGGCGGCCATGCCTGGTGTTCACCCAGCGTCCGATCGTCCGACGGATCAACTGCTGCAACTGATAGATGTCGTACACCCCGTCGTTGAGCGCCTTCTCTAAGACCACCACCAAGGGGCCGCGAATCTCATCGAACACCTCATCGCCGCCGCCGAAGCCGCGCGCCCAGATATCCGGTCCGCTGACGATCTTCTGCGAATGGAAGTTGACCACAGCCACGATGGTGAGGAAGCCCTGCTCGCCGAGAATCCTCCGGTCGGTCAGCTCGGCGTCACCGATGTCCCCAACGCTCGAACCGTCCACGAAGATGTACTCGGCCTCCAGCTTGCCGACCACTTCAGCCACTCCGTCAGCCAGATCGATCACCGTGCCGTCCTCCACCGCCAAGGCCCGCTCCCTGGGAACGCCAGTTCGGACGGCCAACTCGGCGTTGGCGATCAAGTGCCGCACCTCGCCGTGCACCGGCAGCACATTGCGCGGCTTGACGATGTTGTGGCAGTAGAGCAATTCACCAGCGGACGCGTGCCCGGAGACGTGGACCAGCGCCTTGCCGCGATGCACGACGGTCACTCCATTGCGGGAGAGCGCGTTGATGATCCGGTAGACAGCGTTCTCGTTGCCGGGGATGAGTGAGCTGGCCAAGAGCACGACATCGTCTGGCCCGGCCTCCACGATGGGATGCTCCTGGTTGGAAATCCGCGACAACGCGCTGAGCGGTTCTCCCTGCGACCCGGTGGAGATGATGACCAATTTGTCATCGGGGTATTTGTCGATGTTCTTCAGATCGACAATTATGTCGCCGGGCACCCGCAGGTAGCCGAGGTCCCTGGCCACTCCCATGTTGCGCACCATCGACCGGCCGACATAGACGACTTTGCGCCCGAAACGCGCGGCCAAGTCGAGCACTTGCTGGACCCGGTGGACGTGGGAGGCGAAGCAAGCCACGATCAGCTTCCCCTTGGTCTGGGTGAATACTCGTTCCAGCGCCGGTTCGATGTCACGCTCATGGGCGGTGAAACCGGGCACATCGGCATTGGTCGAGTCGGGCATGAATAGGTCCAGCCCCTCGTCCCCGATCCGAGCGAAGCCGTTCAAGTCGGTGAGCCGTCCGTCGAGTGGAAGCTGATCCATCTTGAAGTCGCCGGTGTGCAGCACTGTCCCGGCCTTGCTCCGGATGCAGACTGCCAGCGCATCGGGTATCGAGTGGTTGACGGAGAGGAATTCCAGGTCGAATTCTCCGGCTCGCACCCGTTCGCCCTCTTTGAC
>JAISCH010000160.1 GCA_031265725.1 Propionibacteriaceae bacterium | reverse complement strand
ATGCCGGCCTACCTCCGGCCGATCCGGCCCGCGAAGCCCAGCAGATCGAGCGTCTACGGCGCCTGGCGGCTGATTCGGGACTGAACCCCGTATTCGCGGAGAAGTTCTTGACCTTCATAGTGGCCGAGGTAATCCGTCACCACGAGGCCATAGCGGGCTTCCAGGGCCAATGAAGGATCGGAGAAGGGAATCGAAGCGCCCTGCGCCGCTGCCGTCGGGCAGGTCTGGCGGCGCCTGAGTCTCACTGCACGGCGAGAAATCCTCTCCCGCGAGTTCCCATAGGCTCCCGAGTAGTGAGAAGGCCGGGAATGTGATCGAACTCACACTCACGCTGATCCATAGCCATAGGAGCCGTGTGAAGGATCGGTAAACTGTGGTCCGCGCTGAAGCGCACACCATTTGCTATCGAATAGGCGGGTTCCCATAATGAAGAAGTTCCGGTTCGTGCCGGCCGTCGCTTTGGCGGCGGCCGCGAGCCTGGTCGCCACCCCTGCCCTGGCGGCCCAAACCCCTGATGAAATCAACCAGACCATCGCCACTCAAGAGCAGTTGAGTGCGATTGTCACGGCCGAGGTCTCACAGGCATACTCTGGCGTCGACGCGACCATACGCGATCTTGTGGCCAGAACCGTCAGAGCCATCATCACCGGCCCCTCAGTGATTGCGGACTTGGCGGTGCCTTTGGTGAAGGCGTCCATCAAGGCCTCCATCGGTGAGTACATCCAAGATTCGAGGCTCAACGCCTTGATCGACGCCGCCGTGGAGTCGGTGAGCGAATCTGAGCTGTTGAACGCGATCGTAACAAGAGAGTTCACAGACGCCGTCCTCGCGCGGACAGCGGATTACGCTGTCGCGGAGATCACCGGCTCGGTAGGTCTGATCCAAGCTGAGGAAGCGATTGCGGCATCGGCCGTCTCGCGGGTCTGGAATGCCCCATTGGTTGCGGTCGGAACGGCTCCAACCAAGGTCAAGTCCGATCTCGGCTCCCCGATCTACGTCCTGGGGATTGGCGCAAACACCTCGTACTACAACTACAACGTGGCGTCCTGGAACCAGCGGAAGGTGCTTTTCGCCAACATTCCCAACACTCCCAAGGATATCCAGGTCACGGGATGGAACACCGCTGCCATCCGGCTCCTCGCCAAGAGCGCCGCGATTGCCGGCGCAGGGTCCACGGCGGTGAGGACCGCGACTGCGTTCGCGACTTTGAACTATCCGGCGATCTTTGCTGACGCTCTTCACCGTGCCCTGAATGACGAGATCGCTCGGTACAACGAGACACTGGTCGGCGCAGTCAAGACGGTTGTTGTGGCCTCACTCCAAAGCAGCTTGAGCGGCATCGGCGTCGAGGTGACGCTAAACGGAGGAGATTCTTGGGATGTCATTGCCGCACAGATCGGTCAGGGAATGCTGCGCTCTGCCGGTAACGCGCTGACATCGGCCTTGGCCGCGTTGCCGTGGGTACCTTCCCTGGGATCGGTGCCGTCGATAGTCCTTGATGTGTTGGCGCCGTTGGCCCAGGCCGCCGGGAGTTTCATGGCCAGCTCGTTGGGGAATGTGAACTGGTTGTCCCTGTTTAGATAATAGCGGCGCCTCCTCGTTGGAGGTGGCCGATACCGCGGGCCCCGGCCCGGTCCCGGCCGAATGGGACCGGACCGGGGCCCGCGGCGCTTCGGTCCGTCGGCCTCGCCAACCACGGGACATTTGCGGCAATTGCTAAACTGGTCGCCGCGCAGAGATGCGTCTCCCTTACAACCGAACAGATGGGTTCCCCCATGAAGAAATCCCTGTACATTCCGGCGGTCGCCTTTGCGGTGACTGCCAGTCTTGTTGCCACTCCTGCCGTGGCGGCCCAAACCCCCGAACAGATCGATCAAACGGTCGCCACCCGAGCGCAGCTGACTGAGATTGTGAGCGCACAGGTCGCCCAGGTGTACGCCACCTTGACGGCCCCCATCCACGAACTCGTGGCCGGGACCGTCGAGACCGCCATCGGCAACCCCGATGCGATCATTGCCCTGTCAAAGCCCCTGATCAAGGCAAAAATCAAGAGCACTCTGGCCCAGTACATCCAAGACCCAAGGCTCGACTCCCTGGTCGATCAGGCCGTTGATTCGGTGGCGGAATCGGAGCTGCTGAGCTACGTGTTGAACAACAGCGAGTTCGTCGATGCCGTCCTCGATCGGACCGTCGACTACGCAGTTGCGGGCGTCTTCGACTCAGTTGGGCTGACAGCCGATCGTGAGGCGACGGTAGCCTCAGTGGTTGCGAAGGTCTGGAATGCACCCCTTGTGTCCGTCGGCACGGCTCCGACGTAGGTCAAGTCCGACCTCGGCCCCCCGATCTTCTCCGGCGGGATCGGCGTGAACACTTCCTACTACAACTACAGCATCACGGCCTGGAATCAGCGCCATGTGCTGTTGGTCGACCTCAACGACACTCCCAAAGAGATTGAGGTCACGGGGTGGAATGCCACCACCATAGGTCCCGTGGCACAAAGCACTGCCGTTGTCAACGCCGGTTCCAAGGCCGATCAGACCGCTGTTGCTCTGCTGGGAGTCGACTACCCGGCCATATTTATGGATGCCGGTTACCGGGCCTTGCGCGATGAAATCGCGGCGCGGGCCGATGGTGCGCTGGCGGCCGCGAAGACCACGTTGGTGGCCTCGCTGCAAGATGGATTGGCGAGCATCGGCGTCCCGGTTGAGCTTGACGCGACGGACTCCTGGGCCGCCATCGCGGCGAAGACCGCCCAGGCGCTGAGCGCGATGGCCGGTGACGCCCTGAACGCAGCCTTGGCGAGGTTGCCATGGGTCTCCACTCCGGGAACGGTGAGTGGAGCCTTCTATGCGCTGCTGGCGCGCTATGCCACCTATGGTGGGAACTATCTGGCCAACTGGTTGGGCGAGATCGACTGGTTGTCGCTGTTCGGGGGAAAGGTCAAGGACACCCCGGCGAGGACCCAAAGCCTGACGGTCGAGTTCGATCGCGATGCTGTGGTCAATACCGAGAATCCGGCACTGACAATTGTGCTTCGAGACGCGAACGGAGCGGTGGTGCCGGACGCCGGAGCTGCGGCCACGGGGACGTATTCCTACGGGGATTCTTGCCGATTCCCCACTGGCGAGGAACCGTCGCGACGGACCTGTACCG
>JAISCH010000124.1 GCA_031265725.1 Propionibacteriaceae bacterium | reverse complement strand
TCATGCGTTAGCAGGTAGGCGACCGTCGCGGTGATCACCTCGCCTATCGGGGGGCAACCGGCAACGTTGACCACGGGCTTGTCGCGGATAATCTCATCCACCCCGACGGCGCCTGTGGGATTCGGCTTTGATGCCTGCACTGAACCCCAGACGGCGCACGCGCCGACCGCCAGGATCGCGGAGGCATTCTGGGCGGACTTGCGCAGCACCTCTTCGGCCGACTCCCCGCCTATGGTGCAGTAGATGCCGCCATCGGCCAACGGCACCGAGCCGTTGACCACCAGGATGTGCGGCTCAGCGTTGGTCTGTTCCAAAGCCCGGTTGGCGCTGTCCCCCGCGGCCGCCATCACGAGTTCGTTGTAGTTGACCGAGAGCAAACGCAGAACAACCTCTTCCACCGTGGTGCCGCCGGAACGCAGGGCGCTTTCCATACAGCCCGTGCACTCTTGAAGCTGCAACCAGACAACGTTCGGCTTGGTGACCGCCTCCAGTTTGTCCGCGATCTCCTCGGCACTGGCTTTGGGGCCACCCGGGCCGAGGGCGAAGAAGCCTGCCAGTGCTCCGCAGAACGCCAGGAAGTCCCGACGCGTCACCCCCGCTCTGGCCAGATTCTCACCTAGGGTCGGAGCCTGCCAGGCATCGGCTGGGTTTGACATGGGCTGCCCCCTCTTGCCTCGTTGTATGCGCTGCAAATCCCGCTAGGCCGCGGGCGTGGGCGTGGGTGCACGCGACCCCGTGAAATCCGCGCCTGCCCGATGTTACCCCGCCAAGCGATCCTTGCTGCGCAAGTTCCGGGCCAGAACCGACATCGTCCAGTCCAGCGCATAGACCGCATAGCCCAACAGCGTATAGGCCGCCGCGATGGCCAGACAGTTGACGACCACCTGCGGGCCGCCGTACTGGTCGATGTCGATGAAGAAGTAGGGATAGCGGCTATCCGATCCCGCATATATACCGAATTGCGCGCGTACCAGCGCAAATGCTAAGTAGGCGGCCGGAATGAGAAGCCATTTCACCGGGTCCAGCTTCTTCATCTGGCCTTTGGGATCGAACGCCAACCAGTCCGCAATAGCCATGAGTGGCACGGCATAGTGGGCCAGCGCGTTCGCCACAGAAGTGGAATACTCGCCCATCGAGAACATGGATGGGCGCAACACGAAGTGAAATACTAGGAAGGTTAAGGCGATGCAGACGGTTACCGCCCCTGTCCCAAGCGGCTTTTCCATCTACCGCGAGTTGCGGGTTTGGGGCCTCTACTGCGGCGTGTCGGCCCTGGAACCCGCAAGTCGGCGCTCGATCCGAGGTACCCACGGAGGCTCGGAGCGGCGGGTAGGCGGTATGGTGCCTGGGTGAGTGAGGGCCCTGACACCAGTGGATTCACCGCGAAACGGACCGGCACCTCCTGGCGTGACTATGTCAGGATCGCCCGTCCCGATCATTGGCTGAAGAACGTTTTTGTGCTGCCGGGGATGATCATCGCGGCCTTCATGGTGCATCGACCGGCTGGGGCGATCGCCCTGGATGGCGCCGTCGCATTGGCGGCGACGTGCCTGGTGGCATCGGCCAATTATGTGATCAACGAATGGTTGGATGCCGCGTTCGATCAGTTCCATCCGACCAAGAAGCACCGTCCGGCCGTCGCCCACGGCTTGAGCGGGCGGATCGTCGCAGTCGAATACACGGCGCTGGCCGTGGCAGGCATCGCGTTGGCCGCATCGATCAACCTGGAGGTGGTGCTCGCCGAGGCCTCGCTCGCAGTCATGGGCATTGTCTACAACGTCAAACCTTTGCGCACCAAGGATGTGCCCTATCTGGATGTGCTGAGCGAATCGGTGAACAATGCCATCCGCCTGATGATCGGCTGGTTCGCTGTCACGGCCGGCTTCTTGCCGCCAGCTAGCTTGGTGATCGGCTATTGGATGGGCGGCGCGTTCCTCATGGGCACCAAGCGTTTCGCCGAATACCGCATGATTGCCGATTCGGACCGCGCTGGGCTCTACCGGCGGTCGTTCCGTCACTACACCGAAGCCACCTTGCTGGCATCGTCGGTGTTCTACGCTCTTATGTCAGCTTTCTTCACCGGCGTATTCTTGGTCAAGTACAGGGTGGAGCTGGTGTGCTTTGTCCCGTTCATGTTCGGCTTATTCTGCTACTACTTGGCAATCTCGTTCAAAGAGGAATCAGCGGCTCAACAGCCGGAAAAGCTATACCGGGAACGCGGCCTGTTGGCCTACGTTGCATTCATGACAGTGCTCTTTGTGGTCTTGATGGCGGTCAGGATTCCGGCATTAGCCAACCTGGTCGACACCGAACTCATCGGGATCTGAACCGTGGGCACTCGCGACCTGGTCATCTTCGACGTAGACGGAACTCTCTACTATCAGACTCCGGTGCGCGTGCGGATGGCGTGGCGGCTGGCTTGGTTCTACGGCCCGCGCCCTAGTAGATGGCCGGAGCTGGGACTCCTGCGTGATTTCCGCCGCGCCCGGGAGGCAGATGATTCGGCGGCGGACAAGGACTTGATCGCTTCGCTGGCGACGCGCCACCGGCTGCCTTCGGCGCAGGCCGAGGCAATCCTGGAGCGGTGGCTACTGAGCGAACCGCTGGCCGCCATCGTCGCTCATGCCGATTCCCGGCTCTTGGCATTGATCCGCCAGGCCGCTCAGTCCGGGATCCGGGTCGCCATCCTCTCGGACTATCCGACCGAGCCGAAGGTCGCCGCACTGGGAATTGATGCGGATGCCCAGTTCTGCACTGCTCGTCCACCGATCGAAGCCCGCAAACCGTCGCCCAAGGGGATCAAGACGGTTCTGAAGCACTTCGCAGTGCCCCCCGAAAAGGCGTTGATGGTGGGCGACAGGGATTCCAAGGATGGCGCCAGCGCCCGGGCTGCCGGCGTCGAGGCGGTAATCCTGCCCCGGACCCACCGGGGCAGGAAAGCCAAACTAGCCCACCTAAGGCAGGCCCTAGACCTTGTCTAGGTCTGGGCGCCCAGGTCTGGCCTCCTGACGGTTCCCGCGTCAAGAGCCTGTTGTCTTGGGAGGGTCTTGACGCGTCTGTCGCTACGACCCTACTCGCGTACGCACTACAGGAGTTCCCTTAGTGCGTTACGCTTTGAGCACAGCAATCCCAACTGCTGTCCAAGCATGGCGCGTTGCATTGTGGCCTCTTGCTCTTGGCGAGTGATCATGGCGTGCCTATCCCACATTCCAGGTCCACCGAGGTACTCGCGCTCACTATCCAAGTTCTCAAGGGTTGACGTGTAATAGGACATTGCCCGCTCTAGATTGTTGATTTCGTTGTTCAGGACTCCAATTTGGTCTTCGATCCACTGTTGTTCCGCTGGAGTTCTGTTCCTCTTCTCCTCGTCCCTCATGGCCTGTTCCCTCTCTTTCTCGGCTTTCTGCGCCGCTTCTCGTTTCAGTCTTTCCCGTTCTTCCTTGACTTTCCGTTCGCGCTCCGCTTGTGCTGCTGCTGCTGCTCTGGCCGCTCTCTTCCGCTCCTCCCATTCCGCCCGCTCCTTC
>JAISCH010000350.1 GCA_031265725.1 Propionibacteriaceae bacterium | reverse complement strand
CAACGAAGCCTGCGATGAACAGCGCCAGGCACTCAACACCAAAACTCCGTCCCTGAAACAACTCATCGGCAATCTGTCTGGTGGGAACCAACAGAAAGTGCTCATCTCGCGCTGGCTGCTCACCCTGCCCGACATCTTGATGATCGACGAGCCCACTCGCGGCATCGACGTGGGGGCGAAGTCGGAAATACACCGGCTGATGTCCACCCTCGCCCAACAGGGCAAAGCCATCATCATGGTCTCCTCGGAACTGCCCGAAGTGCTCGGCATGAGCGACCGCATCCTCGTCATGTGTGAAGGCCGGGTCAGCGGCATCATCGATCGGACGGAAGCCACCCAAGAACGAATCATGCAGCTTGCCACCGGCTGCCAGCCAGCTTGATTAGGGGCAAATAATGCTCACTCATCGGCGGCCAAACCAACCCAGAGTCTGCGAAAAGGCCGGCTCGCAACTGATTAGGAATACAGAATCCAAATGACAGCATCCCCAATCGCCGTCCAATCGACTGGATTTGACTGGCGCGCGTTCGTTAAGAAATATTTCATCGTCGGCATCTTGCTGGCCTTCATGATCGGCTTGACTATTGCCACTGGCGGCAAATTCATGCAGATCACCAACTTGCTCAACATCGTCACCCAAGTGTCCGGTTTCGGACTCGTCGCTTTGGGGATGGTCTTCGTGCTCATCATCAAAGGCATCGACCTGAGCGTCGGCTCTGTGGTGGCCCTGTCCGCAGTGGTCACCGTGTCGCTGGGTCAGACGGCTACGGCCGGGACCAAATTCTTCCCCGACTTCACCCCGCCAATCATCGTCCCGATCCTGGGCGCGATCGCCGTTGGGATCATCTGTGGCGTGATAAACGGGAGCATCATCACCATCTTCCGGATTGCCCCCTTCATCGCCACCCTGGGCGCGATGACCTATCTGCGCGGTACGGCGCTGATCTACTCCGACGGCAAGCCGATCTCCGGCATGGACCCGGCACTAGCCTTCATCGGCGGCGGCAAGCTGTTCGGCGTCATTCCGATCCCGGTGATCATCCTGGCGGTCGCGGCGGTGGGGATGCACATCCTGCTGAACAAGACCCGCTTCGGGCTGCACGTCTTCGCAATCGGCGGGAACGAACAAGCTGCCCGAGTCTCCGGCATCAATATCCGCAGAGTCACCTTCTACGTCTTCGTGCTGATCGGCGCGCTAGCCGGGATAGCTGGTCTGATCCTGGCCGGACGCATCGAATCCGGCAACCCGCAACTGGGCTACCAGATGGAGATGGACGTGATCACTGCGGCTGTTATCGGCGGCACCTCTTTCAATGGCGGCGTGGGCACTATCTGGGGCGCGATCGTCGGCTCGCTGCTCATCGGTGTGATCAACAACGGCATGGACCTGTTGAATATCTCCCCGTTCGCGCAGTTGGTGGTCAAAGGCGTGATCATCATCATCGCCATCATCATCGATGAAAGGAAGAACCGTGCCTGACGCAAGCGGAAAATCCACTGTGAGGACGCTGAACGCGGGAGTCATCGGTTTCGGCTGGATGGGACGCCTACACGCGAACGGCTATCGGCAACTGTCGTGGCGCTATCCGGAATTGGGCGCCAGCGTGCGGCTGGCCATGGTCGCTGACGCCGCTGAATCGAATCGTGAGGTGGCCAGGGAGCAGGGTTTTGCAAAGGTGGTTTCCGACTACCGGGAATTGCTGGCTGACCCGGACATAGACGTGGTGTCGATTGGGTTGCCGTCCTTCCTCCACCGCGAAGTGGCGTTGGCAACGGCGGCGGCCGGGAAGCCGTTCTGGATTGAGAAGCCGATGGGTCTCTCGGCTGAGCAGAGTCGGGAGATTACGCAGGCGGCGTCGGCGGCCGGGGTGATCACCGGCGTTGGTTTCAACTATCGCAACCAGCCAGCGGTGGCTCGGGCCCGCGAGTTGATCCGCGCGGGGGCGCTGGGACGGATTAGCAGCGCAAGGGTGTGGCTGCTGGCCGACTATGCGTCGTCCCCGGAAGGTGCCTACACTTGGCGATTCTCCGCTGACGCCGGACCGGGAGTGATCTCTGATCTACTCTCACACGGAGTGGACCTGGTCCATTATCTGTTGGGCAGGATCGATTCGTTGACCGCGCAGTCCGGTATCTTCATTGCTGAACGGCCGTTGCCGTTGGGTGAGGGTGCGGGACAGTGGGCCACCGAAGTCTCCGATGAAGTTAAGACGGTGGAGAACGAAGACTATGCGGCGGTGCTGGCTCGCACGGCTAAGGGAGCTATGGTCACTTTGGAATGTTCTCGAGTCGCCGTAGGGCCGCGCGCGGAATATGTCGTTGAGGTATACGGCAGCGAAGGCTCGCTGCGCTGGAATTTCCAACATCCGATGGACCTCCAGGTAATCCGCCGGGGAGAGCGCGGGTACGCACTTCAAATGTGTGCCCCTGGCGACGGTGAATTCGGACGTTACCAGCCCGGCCCCGGACTGCAATTATCCTTTGACGACGCCAAGACGGTGGAGGCGAAGAACTTCATCCAGTCGGTGCTGACCGGCCGTCAACTCGTCCCCTCAGCAGCCGACGCCTGGCAAGCCGCCGAAGTCTCCGACGCCATTGTCCGCTCTAATGCCAATCGCAGTTGGGAAGAAGTGCCGACAGTGACCGGCCCGGTCACCTACAACGACTAAACCCTAGCCACTCAGGCGAGGATCAATCGATCTTCACCTGAGTGGCGGCATCACCGTGTCCAAATGTGTGGATTCGCTGTGGATCAGCCAAGGCCTCGGTGGGCGGAACATCCGTTCAAGCCCGCCCGTCGAGGCGACCGTTGAATTATTCGGGGTTGACGAAGTCCAAATGGGCTGAGCTTCTGCGTGCGGTGACTGGCTTTCCAATCATTGCGAACGCTTCGGCACCGCTGATCGTGTGGATGCTGGGTGGTGGCTGTTCCTTGGCACCGAACTTTCCGAATAGTGCCCAGGCATTCGGCGGGCCGGGGGTGAATCTGGCCAGGTAACGGATGCCCTGGAAGCCCGCTGCGTACAGGATGGCTGCCCAACTGGGGCCAAGCTGGTAAGTCTCCTTGCCCGACTCCTCGTCAAGCAGCGGTGGTTCGGCGGCCAGTGCGTTTGTGACTCCGTATTCTGCGGTGGATGAGTCAGTGAGATTGGCGCAACGCCAGGCGCGCGGCATCGTTAAGAAGCTGACTCGAGTGTTCGCTACGACGGAAGGTGAGATCACTGCGGCTTTTGTGATGACGCCCAGGCGTTCGCGCAGGCAGACGGCCACGTCGTCTCCGAAGTAGCTGGTACCGGCGGGTTTGGGCAGACCGAACCGACCTCCGGAGGAGAACCACCAAGGACTTTTCAATCCGTGCGCCCGGACGACTTCCGTTCCCGCAGAGAGTGACGCGGCCGGGAAGTCGGCATAGTCGAGGCTGGGATCAGGTGGCTGTTGGCCGGTGCGTGACGGCATCATTCCTCGCCTCTCCAAGCGCGGGCGTCGTGAACAGCGACGGGTAGCAGTTGTTCGACTTCGCCATGGCGCAGGCGTTGGGCATTGGTGAGACCGTCGATGTCGGGAGTGTTCAACCAGGCTGCCCAAGTCCATTCGTCGTCGGTCCCCTGAGCCAGTGCGGTGAGAACCCTACTCAGCCCAGGAAGGGATTCCTTGGTTTTGTTGAATTGGAATGCCGGATACACCATGTCGTGCTCGTCGGTCTTCAGGCGCAGGACGGTGCGTCGCTGCACGCGACCGGCCAGAGCTTGCCGGGTGATCCCCAACCAGCGGCAGAGTGCGGTAGTCGAATATACCGGGCCGACCACCTCAGCCCATTCCGAACCCTCATCGGGTAGCAGAGGTAACCACTGCTCCAAGCTGGGTATATCCATGCTTTCCAATTTGTCCAGCAGCTTCAGTAGTACTTGGAATTTGTCCTCGCTGAGGGCTACTTTTACCGGCTCTGGCTTGCGTCTGCTGCTGTGCCGGTCGGAGGAGGGGGTGATATCGACGGAGACGACCAGCGTACTGGCATCCAAGTCCTGGAAATCGGTCCACAAATGGCCACGGGCACGCCTTGATCGCTCTTTTACCATACTCATCTTTGGACCTCCATGCGTCAATAGTGTCAATGCGTCAATGGTGTCAATGGTATCTCATCGGTAATGGGATAGGCAATAGCCAAATGACGAAATCAGTCCGGTTCAAAATGCTGCGCGGCAAAGCCAGGTGTCTGTCGGGATAGGGCTGCTATCCGGCGAGCAGAATGGCGAGATTGTTGCGCAGGGTGGAGGCGACCTGGTGGAAGCCCAGTTCGGCACTCTTGTCGCAGAAGATTTCACAGGCGTACCAGCCGTCGAAGCCGGTTGCTTTCACCGCGTCTACCCATTCCTGAAGTGGGATGGAGCCGCCACCGGTCCAAACATTGCGGGAGACGGCTTGATCGGGGATTTCGCCTGCGGGCACTGGGATCCCGTCGCAGACATGTACGGCGTGGATCAGTTTCGGGTCAAGAGTGGCCACGTCTTCGGGTGTGTCGCCGGACACCCAGAAATGCCAGAAGTCCACTGCCAGGCCAACGTTGTCGCGGTCGATGATGTCGAAGATTTGCAACGCTTGGCCCACTCGATTCACCGGCGCCCAGCCGAGTGGTTCCAGGAACAGGCCGAGGCCGTGGGCGGCAGCGATGTCAGCGGCGATGGCCACTCGTTTTGCCGTTTCTTCGATAACCTCACGTTCGGACAGCCCGAGGCAACCCCGGAAGCGCTGATCCTGGGGATCGAGGCGGCCAGCATGGAAATCTTTGACGGTGTTCACGTCCACTGGTCCGGTACACATCTGCAATGTTGGCGCGCCGAAAATCTCGGCGAGAGCGGCCAGCCGTTCCGCTTCAGCCTGGAATGCGTCCAATTCCAGCTCCTGAATAGCGCCGAAGCCGGAGACTTCGATGCCTTCCAGCAGTGGCAGCACGGACTGCGGGGTAAATCCTGCGGCCAGATAGCGGTCCATTTTCGGATTCTGCAATTCGATGCCATCGAAACCGACCGCTTTGGCGACTTCGATGTCGTTGGTGACATTGCCATAGAAGGTGCTGGTCACATTCATAGAGATTTTCATCGTATTTCCTTTTCAGTTTCAGTTTTTTGGGCAGGGGTGGTCGTTTTTAAAAGTCAGCCAGGACGGACGAATCGGTGCTGGCCGGTTCTCGGGAACGGACGTTTAATCCGCTGGGATGGCCACTGGGCTGCCGGTGGCCAACGACTGGGTGGCTGCGTCTGCGATGCGTTGGGCGCGCAATCCGTCGGCGGGCGTAGCCGAGGGCGGACGTCCCTCACTGACTGCGGTGACGAATTCATCAAGGGCGCGCGGGAAGGTGCGGATCAGCCGGGGCAGCCATTCAGTATCCAGTCCATTGCTGCGAACCGAGCCGACGCCGTAGTGGTTCACCCAACCGTCGCGTTGTCTGGCGGCTTCTATCATTTG
This sequence comes from Propionibacteriaceae bacterium, assembly GCA_031265725.1. Lineage (GTDB taxonomy): Bacteria > Actinomycetota > Actinomycetes > Propionibacteriales > Propionibacteriaceae > Propionicimonas. The sequence continues at coordinate 1,198 of JAISCH010000350.1, read as the reverse complement.
TTTGCTGCCAGTCAGCTCAATGCGCTCGTCATAGCCATAAGCGGAACGGCGCACCGCCTCAATTGTTGCCAACGCACCGTTCTCCAGCTTCAGCACAGTGACGGAGGTGTCCACATCCCCGATCTCGGCCACCCTGGGATCGGCCAGCGCCGAGCCGTAGGCGAAAACTTCGACCGGCTCAACGCCGGTGAGCCAGCGGAGCAGGTCGAAGTAGTGGACGTTCTGATCACGCTGCTGACCCCCGGAGACCGCCAAATATTCCAACGGTGGCAGTGCCGGACCACGGGCAATGAATTGGGCCGTCTCAATCTGGCCAACTTCGCCGGACTGGATGGCTCGGTGGATGGCGGCGTAGGAATCGTCAAAGCGGCGGCAGAAGTCGATCATCACCGGGATGCCGGCTTGTGCGGCTGCATCCACCGCCTTGGCGGCCGTTTGGTAGTCCAGGTCGATGGGCTTCTCGCAGAAGACGGCTTTACCGGCGCTTGCGGCCTGAGTGAGCAAATCGGCGTGGGTATTTGTTGCGGAGGCGATCAACACCGCGTCGATCCCATCGTCCGCCCAGATTTCCTCCACCTCCCGGATCGGTGCCGCGCCGAATTTTGCCGCAGTCGCCGCGCTGCGTGCCGGGTCCACATCGTAAACCGCCTTGAAAGCGACCCCAGGATGGTTGGCTAAGTTCTGGGCGTGTACCTGCCCGATAAAACCCGCCCCCAACAGTGCCACTGAGAGTCTGCTCATGCCATACCTCCGAATCTACGTTGGTGTATAAGGAAATTGTAATTCAATTTGCTAACGCGCGTCAACAGAATGTTGGAAAAAAAGTATCTGCTAGTTGGAGTGATGCACAGGCAGCGGAGAGTTGATCGCTAAGCTGAGGAACGTATCGTCAGCGTGGGGGTGACGGCGACATCGGTACCCGGGCGATCCGGATTAGTGATTCGGCCTTGCAGCAGGTCCATCGCCATGCTGCCCAGCATTTCGGCTTGCTGATTGACCGAGGTCAGATCAAAGTCGGGCAATGCGGCCAGGGAAGTGTCGTCGTAGCCGATGATCGGCACGTCGCGTCCAGGGGCCAGGCCCGCCTGGCGAAGCGCGGCGATCAGTTCGATCGCAATCATGTCATGGTGGGTGGAGATTGCGGTCTGCCGGTTCCGCCCGACCATTTGCATCGCTTCGGGAACGGATCCGACGGTGG
>JAISCH010000228.1 GCA_031265725.1 Propionibacteriaceae bacterium | reverse complement strand
GCTCGCCGTCGGGGCTGATGTACTTCGCCAGGGCGAACGCGGCTACTGTCTGGCCGTTGCGCGGACCGGTGTAGTCATTTTCAGCGAACCAGGCCAGCCGGGGATCATCGGCGTTGTAGCAAGTGTCGTAAGAACTGACCGTGAGCGGCGCCAGCAGCGGATCAACTCCGGCCAGGGCGTCCGACACGTCAGCCGGATTGATCGCGTCAGCGCCGACGCGCAACCAGATCGAGGTGGCACCGCGTTCCAGGTCGGCCAAGATTTCTTTGTTGGTGAAGGACACTTCGGGATCCTCGTGCAATGTGCGCACATCCCAAGCGTCCATATCGCCGTCTTTCACGGTGGTGCCCCGAGTGAAAGGAGCCACGCCGGGATAGCCCAGCCCCCCCTCGTGCTTCGTGTAGAGCGGTTCTATCGTTAAGCCATCAACTGATGTGGAACGCAAGCGCGCCATGGCTTGCTCAATAGTCAATTCCTTGCCCGGAGGACGACGCCGGTTGAGGACCTTGAGGACCTCTACCTCCCACTCTTCCCAAGTGGGGGCAGCGAAGTCGCCGGCAAGCTGCAACATGTCGGTCATGGGGGTAAGCCTAGCGGGAATGACGGACTATTTTTGTGGTCCGACCAAAAAGTGAAAGCATCCTCCAAATTCGATAGACTTGTTTAGAGGTTGCGCCAATAGGTCGCTGGTTAAACGAGCGGCGGGAGAATGGTGTGATGGCAAGGCGGAGGAAAGAGGCGTAGCGGATCTACGTCGATTGACGACAACGCGGCCAGCGCGCCATTATCCCGCCGCGAGTCAAGCTACCTATTGGCGCGATCTCTTAAGTTGTTATCTTTTTCGCTGTGCCCTATTGACCGGCGACGGCAAAGCCAAAGCGGGTGCCGAACGACGCGCAGCGCCTAGCTTCTGGAACCCTTCTTCCAGCCTCAGCGGGCCAGCCGCGTCATCCCAATACCTGCCGCACCAACGCCTCCGCCGAACCGACCATCAACACGGTCTCCCGTTGCCAGTCGGCTTCTTGGTTCCGGAACGGGCCGGTGGCCAGTGAGATGATCACCGCCGCCGCCCGCAGCCGCAATTCGCCCGGATCGACTTGGGTGTCGAACACCGGGACCCATTCCCGGATCACCCGGTGGGCGCGTTCGGTCTGCACCGAATTCATATGCTGGATCGTGGACAGATGCGCCACCAGACAGGCCAAGTCGTCCACTCTCCGGCCCGGCCCGGCGGTGTCCACGTCGAGCAGGCCGACGATCCGGCCGTCCCGCACTTGCAACTGCCCCTCATGGAAATCGCCGTGGCTCGGCTCGTCGCCCAATTCGGTGTCGGCCAGGCCTTCCTGGATAGCCGACACCAATCCGTCCAGCCGGGCTCCCAGCGCTGGCATGCTCTCTCGAATGATCGCGGCGTAATGCGGCAGCGACTCAGCCCAAGGGGGCCGTCGGGGCAATTTGGCCACCGCTGGCGGCAGTCTGTCCAACACGCTCAAGATTTCCTCGGCCGAGCACGGCGGCTGGGCGGCGAAGATCGCTTCGGCCAGGGACTTCCCGGCCAATTCGGACAGGACCAACAAGTGATCCGGCGTGACCGCCTTGATCTCAGCCACCGGCAGCCCCGCCACTGCCAACAGCTCATGGCGTCGCACGATCTCAGCGGCATATTTTTCCCGCAACACTTTGACATAGACCGACACCCCGGTGTCGCGGTGAGTGACTTTGAGGACGGCCCGCCGCCTGGGCCGGTAGCCGACCATTCTCAGCAGCAATTGCTCCGGACGCACATCGCCGGGGAAGACCCGGTAAAGATTGCAAAGCTCGGCCATCGACTCCGCATAGGCGGCTCTGGCCAGGCCGGGCAGGTCGGGATCGCGCGGGTAGATCCAGAACGCCACCTGGCAGTCACCGTCCGCGAATACATCGCCGAGCGCGTCGGTCTCGCTCAACCCATTCGCCCGGCAACTCACCCCCAGCACTTCCTCGCGCCGCCCATAGGACCAATCCACGACTGCCTGATAGGTGACGACGCTGGACTGTCCCGGATTCTGGTCGATCTGGTCGAGTTGCCAACTCACCAGTAGGCCACCGGCGTGTTTTACGGCGGTGGCCAGCAGCGGCTCCACCCGGGCAGAGGTCAGCAGGGAAAACCCGTCTGGATCTTCCATGCCTGTCCTCCCTCAGTTCGACTACGCCTGTGGCTCCGGCTCCGGCTCCGGCTCCGGAGTGACTTTTACCCTCGCGGCGCGCTTGCCGTCAAGTTCAGTGACGGTGAAACGGAACTGGACCGGTTCGCCGCCAGTGTCAACGGGCGCGAGCGTCGCCACACACGACGCGCCGAGAAGTGGCAACGAGCCGAGTTGGGCCATCACGAAACCGGCGAGCGTGTCGTACGGCCCCTCCGGAAGCTGGTACCCCAGCGCGGCGGAAGCGTCCTCCACGGTGACCAGGCCGTCGAAGTCCTCTTTGGAGCTCGGCATGGCCGACTCGTCCGAGTCGAATTCATCGCTGATCTCGCCCACGAACTCCTCGACCAGATCCTCCAAAGTCACGATTCCGGCAGTGCCGCCGTACTCATCCTGGACCAACACCAATTGCTGGGAGAGTTGGCGCATCTTATTCAGCGCGCCCAAGATATTCACCGTCTCCGGCAACGTCAGAATCGGCCGGACCAGCTTCCCCACCGGGGTATTGCGCTGCTCCGGGTCCAGATTCACCAAGTCGCGCAGATGGATGAAGCCGAGCACTTCATCGGCGTTCCGCCCGATGACCGGATAACGACTGTGCGTGCCGTCTCGCAAGACCTGTAGCGCCCGGTGAGCCGTCATCGTCCCATCGAGGAAATCGACCTCGGTGCGCGGGATCATCGCCTCGCGCAGGCTGGTCTGTCCCGCCTCGAACACCTCATCGACGATGTGCTTCCCGGTGTCGCCCAACGAGTGCGAGGAACCCACCATCGTCCGCAGTTCGTCGTCGGAGACTTCCTCCTTGGCGGCCTGTGGATCACCGCCCAGCACCCTGACCACCGCGTCAGTGGAGACCCCCAGGAACCAGATGATCGGACGGCACAGGCGCGCGATGGCGTTCACCAACGGGGCCAACGCCAACGCGAAAGCCTCGGCCCGCTGCATGGCCAGCCGTTTCGCCGCCAATTCCCCGATCACGATGGAGAAGTACGAGATGAAGAGCGTTATCAGCACCAATGCCAAGCCCGGCGACACCTGGGCGGGCACCCCGATGCCAGTCAGCCATTTGCCGAAGCCGTCGGAGAGCACCGCGCCACCGAACGACGCGGAGAAGAAGCCGCTCAAAGTGACGCCGATCTGCACTGCGGACAAGAAACGGTTGGGGTCGTCGGTCAAGGCGGCTATCTGCCTGCCGCGCTTGCCTTTGGCGCTCAACTGCCTGATCTGCGAATCCCGCAGGCTGACCAACGACATCTCCGCAGCCGCGAACACCGCGCCAAGGAGAATGAACCCCCCGACCACGAGGATATTGACGACCATTTCGTTCATCGCGGGTGCGATGTCCTTTCCGCAGGCTCTTGGCGATTAGCGCAGTCTAGCGCAGTGCATATCGCTATGCCGCCTCGGCGTCACACCATTCTCCCACCGCTCACTTGACCAACAACCTATTGACGCAACCTCTTAGCGTCCGATGCGACTCAGTGAAGCCAAATTTTACTATGTCGTCCAGTCTCATCGCCATCACCGGGAAGTCATTAACATGACTCGGAGCTTTGTGTCAAACCATTTTCCGCACCGCTTGATTTCAGGACTGCCGACGGAACGAAATTGTGGATATCATGATGCCGCTGAAAGGCACCACCCCTGGGCAATATTGAAAGGAAACAAATAAATGACAACCCCTAACCCCAATCCTCCCGCTTCAAACGACACCGGCAGCTTCGGCTGGACCGTGCTGGGCTTCTTCATCCCGATAGTCGGGCTGATTCTGTGGCTGGTCTGGAAGAACGACCGCCCGAAGGATTCCACCAAAGCCCGTAACGGCTTCATCGCCGGCCTCGTGGTCTCGGTAATCTTAGGCATTGTCTACTCTATTATCTGGAATACCGTAGTCGCCCCGGCTCTCGGCATATAGCTGGGCGACCCATACCTGATTCGGTAAAAGTCAAGGCCTCCGGTGCTGAACCGGGGGCCTCACTTTTTTCTATCGACTCCTACGGAGTCTCACTCACTCAATCGACTCGGAAACGAAAACAAGCTTTCGTTTCACTCGCCTCAATCGTGGCTGA
>JAISCH010000180.1 GCA_031265725.1 Propionibacteriaceae bacterium | reverse complement strand
GTTGGTCAAGCAGAACTTGTCCGGCTATCCCTCCGGGCATCACGCCGTCATCGCCGGGGACGGCACCCAGCCGCCTTGGCGGCCCGCAGCGTTCGCCCGAGTGTTGCTGGACGCGCCCTGCACCGGGCTGGGAGCGTTGCGCAGGCGTCCAGAGGCCAGATGGCGGCGCGACGTGAAGGACTTGGACGAGTTGGTGCCGCTGCAGAAACAGTTGCTCGCCACAGCGGTCGCCGCCGCGCTGCCCGCTGGAGTGATCGGCTACGTTACCTGTTCGCCGCAGCTGCGGGAGACTCATGAGGTGATCGAGAGCGTCAGCCCCGAGTTGGTGGAAATCCTGCCCGCCGCTGAGTACCTGCCCGGCGTACCCAATGCGGCTGACGGCGACTTCGTCCAACTCTGGCCGCATCGCCAGCAGACCGATGCCATGTTCCTGGCTCTGCTCAGACGCCGATAGGATTACTACCGTGGGAATTGCGATAACTCCGAGCATTTTGAACGCCGACCTGGCCGATCTGGCCGGGGAGTTGGCCAGAATTCCGAGCGCCGACGCCGTGCATCTGGACATCATGGACAACCACTTCGTGCCCAATATGACTTTCGGGCTGCCGGTGGTGGAGAGCCTTCGCCAGCACACCGAATTGCCGATGGATATCCATTTGATGATCACCGAGGCCGACCGTTGGGCACCAGCCTACGCCGAGATCGGCTGCGAGTCGGTGACCTTTCATGTGGAAGCCAGCCAGGCACCGATCCGATTGGCCCGCGAACTGCGCTCATTGGGGGCCAAGGCCTCGATGGCGCTGAAACCGGCGACCTCGATAGAGCCGTACGCCGACCTGCTCAGCGAGATTGACATGATTCTGATCATGACCGTGGAGCCGGGCTTCGGCGGGCAGCGTTTCCTCGATGTCTGCCTGCCCAAGATCAGGCGGACCCGTGAATTGGCCAAGGCTGCCGGATTGGAGATCGCCATCCAAGTGGACGGCGGGGTGTCTGCCGAGACGATTGAACGCGCTGCGCTAGCTGGAGCCGACACTTTCGTCGCCGGTTCAGCAGTCTTCCGCGCAGACGACCCAGACGCGGTAGTGCGCAAATTACGGGCGATGGTTACCCCAACAATTTGATGTGGGGTAGCTACTGGCGCGGATAGCGGCTACGGCGGCGCAGGTAGCGTTCGAATTCGGCGGCGATGGAGTCGCCGGTGGGCGGCGGCGTGTCTAGGTCGCTGCGCTCCTCCAGCGCGGAGACGTACAAAGAAATCTCTGGATTGTCTGAGACCAGCTCATTGACTCGTTCGGTCCACTCTCCGGCTTGTTGCAGCAGGTCGCCGGACTGCAACGGGGTGTTGAGGATTTCCTCAAGGCGTCCCAGCAGAGCCAGTGTCGCCTTCGGGTTGGGCGGGTCGGCCACGTAGTGCGGCACTGAGGCCCAAAGCGAGATGGACGGCAGTCCGGCAGAGTCAAGCTCGTGGCCGAGCACACCCAGAATCCCGGTGGGACCCTCGTAGTCGGAGGCGGCCAGCCCGAAGTCGGCGGCCAGCACCTCGTTGTCAGTGGTGGCGGACACTTGGATCGGACGGGTGTGCGGCGAGTCGGCCAGCAGCGCTCCCACCAAGACGATGATCTCCGGATTGACCTGCTCGATCAATTCCAGCAAATGAGTGAGGTATTCGCGCCAGCGATAGTTGGGCTCGGGGCCGCCGATCAATACCAAGTCGCGTTCCGGTAGCCGTACCCAGACCGCTTCAGTGGTGGACCACTCGATTATCCGCTGCCCATCCTCGGTGCGGGCCAGCGGCCTGGTCACCTGGAAATCGTAGAAGTCTTCCGGGTCGAGGGCTGAGACGATCTCGGAGTCGTAACTCTCCGCCAGATGTTCGATCACTCCAGACGCGGCTTCGCCGGCGTCGTTCCATCCGGAGAACGCCGCGACTATGGCCGGATGCCGCAATTTGGTGAAATCAGTGCCCTCAATCATGAGCAGCAGTCTAGTCCTACCGGATTCTTCCCCAGTCGGCACGTCGCTGAGTTGGCGCTGCCCGCCGGAAACCTGCTGCAATGCTGCCTTGTGTTATCGCGGAGGCCTGGTTGCGGCGTAAGCTAGCCCGACGTGAGTGACCTTCGATCTGTGCTGAGCGACAACGTCCTGATCCTCGACGGGGCGACGGGGACGATGCTGCAGGCGCAGAACCTTGCCGAGGCGGATTTCCTGGGTTTCTCCGGTTGCAACGAGGTGCTGAATCTGACCCGTCCGGATGCGGTGGCGCAGGTCCACCGGGGCTATCTGGCAGCGGGCGCAGATTGCGTGGAGACCAACACTTTCGGGGCGAATCTGACCGCGCTGGGGGACTATGGCATCGCCGGACGGATCGCGGAATACGCCGAGGCCGCCGCCCGGATAGCCCGCTCGGTCGCGGACGAGTTCAGCGACCTGCCCAGATATGTGCTGGGCAGTATCGGGCCGGGGACGAAGTTGGCGACGCTGGGCCAGGTGGGTTTCGTTGATTTGCGGGACAGCTATCAAATCCAGGCGGAGGCGATGGCCGGTGGCGGTGTCGACGCGTTCCAGATCGAGACCTGTCAGGACTTGCTTCAAGCCAAGGCGGCGGTGATCGCCTGCCATCGGGCCAACTCTGCCCTGGGGACGCGGTTGCCGATCTTGTTGAGCGTCACCTTGCAAACCACTGGGACGATGCTGGTCGGCAGCGACATCGCCGCCGTGCTGACCGCTGTCGAGTCGCTCGGGGTGGATGCGGTCGGCGTCAATTGTGGCACCGGGCCAGGGCAGATGCGGGAGACGCTGCGCTACCTGGCTGGCCATTCCCGGCTGGCGCTGACGGTGATGCCGAATGCCGGGATGCCGGAATTGTCGGCCACCGGGGCCACTTATCCGATGGGGCCGACGGAATTCGCTGAGCAAGTGGCTGG